>JAIRUC010000001.1 GCA_031254615.1 Treponema sp.
TCAAGATTGGGGATGCTCTTTAAAAGAACGTCGGAACAGGACACGGTATCTGTTACAATCAGGTGATTCAAAAGGCCCTCCCGCGAAAGGGACGCAAGCCGCTCTTGCGCCGGCGGAGAAAAAATAGCGTGTACCGCGATGATATTAATATCCTTGGGTTTCAGCGGAGCGAGCGCGCGGATAAGTGTTTCTACAGAACCGGCGGTATCGATCATGTCATCCACTATCCAAAGACTTTTACCCTCCAGCGGCTCCGCGGAGAGTATGTGGATGGACTCAACTGTATTCGGCTTTGAATAATCGCGCTGTTTGTGGGCTATCACAAGAGGGGCGCCGAAAGAATTGGCAAAGATACGCGCAAGTTTTTCGCCGCCGGCGTCCGCCGAACAAAACGCCCAATTATTGCGAACTTCGTTTTCCAGCTTTTCCGTAGTTTCAATATAGGTGTCGCAAAGGTAGCGTTCCAGCAAGGTCAGTGCGGGAATATCATCAATAGCGCTGATGGCCGGATCGACCATAGTCTGCGATTTGTCAGAATGAAGCTGAAACGTAACAATATGCTGGGCGCCAAGGCTGGAAAGGGTTTTAAGATGCACCCACAAACCCACAGAACTTCTGCGTGTTGTGCGATCCGAGCGCGAGCTGGAAATAAATGGCTCAAAAACGATGATCTTATTCGCCTGCGCGCGTTTCAGCGCGTCAACAGCATGGTACAGTTCAATTTTCGCCTCTTCTACGCCAATTCCCGCCTCATTACGCGCGCTAGAAGAAAAAATAATGACATCCTTGCCGCGGATGGAAGAATTCACGGTAACTTCCATTTCGCCGTCGGCAAAACGGTCGGTGCCAAGTAATTCAACCCCGTTAATCTGGCTCGCTATTTTACTAAAAGTCAAATACTGCGACAAGCAGGAAATTACTTCAGAAGCATAATTGTGCATGGAACGTGTCGCGCAAACAACAAATTCATTCATGGTTTATTATTACTGGTTTTTTTAAACTATTCAACACACTTATATAGTGAACAGTGAATAGTTAACAGTGAACAATTATATAGAAAGTGGGTGAAAATTATGAATTTTTACCACCTTAAAAGTCATTTTTAACTTATTCTCAAAACATTGTTCTCAAACAACAACACTGTTAACTGTTAACTATTCACTATTAACTGTTAACTATTCACTGGTTTTTATAAATTTACCTCTGGATTTTTTTTAATAAATCTGATAGATTTTTCTTACGAAAGTAAAGCACCGCACATATACGCGCCATATATAGGGGGAGGAGATAATTATGGCTAAGACAAGTGATTCAGAAAAGACCAGGGTTAATCCTAACGCGACAAGCGAGGAAAAAGCAAAAGCCCTGGAAGCGGCCCGCCTTCAGATTGAAAAACAATTTGGCGCGGGATCATTAATTAAGCTGGGGGCGCACAATGCCGCCGCCGGTATCGAAATAGTGCCGTCAGGCTCTATTTTGCTGGATGAAGCGCTGGGAATAGGCGGTTATCCGCGCGGGCGCATCATCGAGATTTTCGGACCGGAGTCTTCGGGAAAGACCACTCTGGCGTTACACGCAATCGCCGAGGCGCAGAAACTTGGCGGCAACGCCGCGTTCGTGGATGCGGAACACGCCCTTGATCCGGTATATGCGAAAAATCTTGGGGTTAACATCGATGATCTGTGGGTTTCCCAGCCGGATAACGGCGAACAGGCAATGGAAATCACCGAAAGCCTTGTGCGCTCCGGAGCGGTCGATGTAATCGTTGTGGACTCTGTCGCGGCCCTTACGCCGCAGTCGGAAATTGAGGGCGAAATGGGGGACGCTCAAATGGGAGCGCAGGCCCGCCTTATGAGCCAGGCTCTGCGAAAACTTACGGCAACAATTGGCAAATCGCGCACAATTCTGATTTTTATCAATCAAATCCGCATGAAGATCGGCGTCTTCTTCGGTAACCCCGAAACAACAACCGGTGGAAACGCGCTGAAGTTTTATTCGTCAGTCCGGCTGGAAGTGCGCAAAACCGAAACAATCGAAGTTTCCAAAGACGCGGACGCAATCGGCAACAGGGTGCGCGTCAAAGTGGTAAAGAACAAAGTCGCTCCGCCTTTCCGCCGCACGGAAATGGAGTTGATGTTCGGAAAAGGAATTTCGGCAACAGGCAGTTTGCTTGATTGCGCCGTAAAGTACGACATCATAAAAAAGAGCGGCGCGTGGTATTCCTACAACGAAGAAAAAATCGGGCAGGGCAGAGACAACGCCAGGGAATACCTGGAACAGCACCCCGATTTCGCAAGAGATTTGGAAATAAAACTGCGCCAGCAAATTTTCCCCGGCAGAGAATTCCCTCAATTCAAAAATGAAAAGGGAAAGACGGCAAAAGAAACCAAGCCGGCCGCGGAAGCGAAACCGGCGGAAGCTAAACCTGCTCCGGAACCAAAACCGGCAAAGGAAGCAAAACAGGAAGAATAGCCTTATTCGACAACCCGGTTGGTTGTCTCACAAGGCTTGCAGTTTTACGGCCTACGGTCTTAAAAACTGCTATTTTTAAGGAAGTTGTTCAGAAACTGAAGTTTCTGAACAACTTTTATAAGCAAAAGCGGCGCTTGTACAAAAGGATGGTAAAGAAATAATGAGTGAGAATAAAAAGAACAGTGTGCTTATTGTTGATGATGAACAAATAAATCTTAAAATTTTAACTCATATACTGGAAAAGGATTACACGGTCTTTACAACATCCGACGGTATAAGCGCCGTTGAAAAAGCGAAAGAGTTTCTGCCCGATCTTATTTTACTTGATATCGTTATGCAAAATATGGACGGGTATGAAACTCTTTCCAGATTGAAAAATTGTGAAGAAACAAAAAATATTCCGGTTATTTTTATAACCGGATTGAGTAATGATGAGGAAGAAGAAAAAGGACTGACCCTTGGCGCCGTCGATTATGTTACAAAGCCGTTCAGCGCGATTATTGTAAAGTTGAGGGTAAGCCAGCAGATTCATATCGTTAATCAGGCAAGGACAATTGAGCAGTTAAGTTCTGTCCTCGCTGACCTCCAGTCATCAGCGGAAATTTCCGCCGCCGCCGGTTCGGAAACTTCCGGCGAAAAAGAATTTAATGAGAACTCTGTCTCAAATTGATAAAAGACCAGTAAGCGAAATGTTCGCGCAATTTTGAGCGAGGTATGTGCTATTTCTGGCAAACAGCACATTGAGCAACCTTATCGTTTTGTAGTATATTTAATTATATGGACGTAGCCTACATCTTTAGTGAATCCGGCAGCAGCAGGGTTCCCTTTTTCGACTATGATAAACCCCTCTACAATTTTTTTATTAATAGAGGAGGGAAGTGGGATAAAACTCGAAGTGAGTTTGTTTTAGATGGAAATATAAGCGCCGAACAACTTTGCAGGGATTCTGGGAATCCCACGAATTCTGGGAATTCCCTGGGAGTTCCATGTGTATTGATTGAAAATCAGTCTACTGTTCCAAAGATATTCGGCTTTTTAGATCGTCCATGGAAACAGACCGCCGTTGATAATCAGCCAGTACATCGCCCCGCGCCTGTCCTGTCCGGCTTGCCCGATAAATTCCCGAAACACTGGGAAGAAAAACTTGAAATTGAACTGCGGGCAAGAAAATACAGCCGTAATACAAGGCTTTCTTACATCTACTATAACCGTCTTCTTTGCCAATACCTTCAAAAGTCCCCGGAAGAAATAAAATCAGATGATATTTCCGGTTTTCTCGCGATGACGGAAAAAAACATGGAATACTCAGCGGCAACAATGAATATCGCCATCAGCGCCATCAAGTTTTTTTACAAAAGCGTTTATAAAAACGACATTGTAAGAGAACAGCGCCGCCCGCATCAGGACAAACGCCTTCCCGTAGTCTTGTCAAAGATCGAGATTAAAAAACTTCTTATGACCGAAAATAATTTGAAACACCGCCTGCTTTTAATGATGGTATACGCCTCCGGCTTGCGGGTCAGCGAGGTAGTACGCCTTAAACGACAGGACATAGACATCGCCAGAAAATCAATCATGATAAACTCCGGCAAAGGACGCAAAGATCGCTATACCATCACATCAGATATGGTTATCAACGCCCTTACAGATTATTACTCCCGTTATAGCAATACCGGCAATTGCCGCGACTGGCTTTTTGAGGGCGCTGATTCAAATACGCATCTAAACATCCGTTCCGCCCAATACATATTTAAACACGCTCTCAAAGAAGCCAAAATCGGAAAACCCGCCTCAATTCACAGCCTGCGGCACTCTTTCGCCACCCATTTGCTGGAAAACGGTACCGATATTCGCTATATTCAGGAACTTCTTGGGCATTCGTCAATCCACACCACCGAACGCTACACTCACGTTGCCCGCCGGAAAATGCTGTCAATCGCCAGCCCTCTGGACACACTGGATGATGGGGAGTAGGATTAATAAGGGTATTTTGCCTTTACTTTTTTGTGTTTTTACATAATACTATAATTATGGAAACGCAAAAGAAATCAAAAGCTTTTAATATTCGTCGCTTCCTGCTTAATTTTGGTAAGCTTGTGATTGACGCTGCAAAATTATGTTTTGGAAGTTTGGTACTTGGATCGGTCATCAAAGGGGAGATTCCCCCTTATATGTTATTGACCGGCGGGATAATCGCGTCGGCGGCTTGTGCGCTCGGCGGAATTCTTTTGGTAACACTATTCGAGGAGAAATAATATGCACCCAGCTTTATTTGTTATTATTGGTTTTATGGGACCGTTAATATTGGTCAGCATAATCGGCATAATTTATGGGCTATATACCAACAAAAGGGATAATTCCGAACACGGCGAACAGGTAGCAAGCAGTTTATAGTGTCTGCCATTAAATCCCAAAAGACTCACCACTCACAATGTTGTATTCCTCTACACACTGGACTGGATAAATCCAGCCATCTCTCTGGACACTCTAAACGATAAAGAGTAGGATAGCTATAGTTTCGCTTTTTGTACGGAATTTGAGATGTATATGAAACAAATGTTCATATACAATACGTTAAGCGACATAGGGGCTAAAATGGTAACATAATAAGAATCTAAAATAATAATTCATTATTTTATAAAACTTCTGGAATATAGGTGGTTACTATTTTTATAGTAAAATAGTATAAT
>JAIRUC010000015.1 GCA_031254615.1 Treponema sp.
TTGTGGATGATGTCGGTGGAAACAATTTCATCTTCCTGGAATTCCAGTATGCCCTTGAGGTACGAGCCGGCGGCTTTTTTGAACGCCGCGTTTATCTCATCAATGGAGGTGTCTTTTTCCGTGCGGAAGGTCAGATCAACCACCGAGCCGGTGGGTGTGGGAACCCGGAAACTCATGCCGGTGAGCTTGCCCTTGGTTTCGGGGAGCACTTCGCCCACGGCCTTTGCCGCGCCGGTTGTAGACGGAATGATGTTGATAGCCGCCGCCCTGCCGCCGCGCCAGTCTTTTTTGGACGGGCCGTCAACGGTTTTCTGGGTTGCGGTATATGAATGGATAGTGGTCATCAGGCCGGTTTCGATACCAAAGCCCTCTTTGAGCAGCACGTACACCAGCGGCGCAAGGCAGTTGGTTGTGCAGCTTGCGTTGGAAATAACATGATCCGCCGCCGGATTGTATTTTTCGTGATTGACGCCCATCACAAAGGTGGGAATCTTCTTCTCTTTGCCCTTGGCTGGCGCGGAAATAATGACCTTTTTGGCGCCGGCCTCAAGGTGCCCGAACGCCTTGTCATCGACAAAGAGTCCGGTACATTCCAGCACATACTCCACCCCCAGTTTTGCCCAGGGCAGATTTTTCAGTTCTTTTTCCGCCATTACGCACTGAATTTCATGGCCGTTGACCACCAGAATATCATCGTCCGCAGCGCCCGCGCTCTTTTTTGTGCTGATATCGGCCTTCATCTGCCCCTGCGTTGAATCGTACTTGAGCTGATACGCGAAATACTTGGCATCGGTAACAATATCAACCACCGCTACCACGTCAACTTTATCTTTCCCCAGCAGATTTTGCCCCACCAGCGATTGAAATACCAGGCGTCCGATGCGCCCAAACCCATTAATTGCGACTTTCATGGAAATCCTCCATTTGTTAGATTGATAGGCGTGCCGTTTGCCGGCACAGCCCTTTTGCAATATAATAGAAAAAAATGGGAAATTAGTCAATTACGATTCAGTGAACAGTTAACAAGTAACAGTTAACAGTGAGACGCGGGACAAACAATAGGGCTTTGGGGTGTATATCTAAATTACTGTGATTATCGCTTGTTATACAGCCCAAAATGAAATATAGTAAAAATATGGATGTTGACATCAAATTCTGTCAGTCGGCTTTCAAACACAATATAACTGAAGCCGATATTCGATGGGCTATTGATACCATTAAATATGACGGTTACCTTGAAAATGATGAAGACGCCGAAAACAAACGCTTACTTATAGGTTTTGACCGGAACGCTAAACCGCTTGAGATTTACTATAATATACTTGATGATAATACGGTTCGTGTATTTCATGCGATGAAATGCCAGAATATTCATAAACATCTGCTCGAGAATGAGGAGTAAAAAACTATGCCCGATTTAACCGAAGAAGAATATGACGCTCTTGATGAAAAATGGACAAAAAACCCACCCAAACCCGGCCCCAACGGAACAGGTTTTTTTGCCCAACGGAAAGCGGCTTTAGCCGCCCAATCCGCCCGTTCAATAACAGTTGACTCTTTTACAGCGGATTACCTGTTGACCAGAGCGATAGCAGCCCGCAAAACACCGGCGGACATCATTGGCGATATGGTACAGGAACAGATCGCCGCTTCAATGTAACAGGACAATTGGCGTTTTTGCTTCATAAAACAGTGTCGTATATATCCCGTATTGGGGGTTATAAGCGACAGAAACTTTCGCATAACGTTCCGGCTGTTGGTGATGTTTTTTAACCCTTGCTCATACCTGCTATTTGGTATGCTTATTTACTCTAATTATATACCAGATAAGGAATTAGTCAATACCCTATTACTCTTATTTGTTCTCTGTATATCTCATTTGTGTTTATTAGTTGATGTCATAATTGATAACATATTTATATAAATTGAAATAGTTGCGCATAACATATCAGGTAACTAACGTTGCCAACAACCCCCAATAAAGCAATGTGAAAGCATTTCAGAGGCTGGTAATGTGGTTGAGTGAGTCGTTGGAAGGGGTGAAGCGACTGACCTAACTGACTGAGCCCCGAGCCGCCGAATAGAAGGCAAAGCAGTTACCGTTTATTGTGCGCAGTATTATTGGTTTTATTAGATTCCAATATTTTTCAATTTTGGTTTTATCTTCTTTTCGTATATTTCAAATGGTGTTTTACCAGAAAAATCTAAACATTTAGCTGATTCCAACTGTCCATCCGATGCTCCTGATCTTAAAGCAATATATTTGATTTTTACCTTGTTAGATTGAACATAAACAGGTGGAAAATTATTAATGAATTCTAATACATAAGTATTCTTTCCATAAAAGTTATCTAAAATTTCTTCTAGAGGTTTTTTAGACATTAAAGACAATCTAGGGTTTACAATATCTATAGGTTGAATTTTTGCATTAGTTACATTATCAGTTAAGACATATTTTGGTAAATATTGTTTCTCTGAATATTCATAATCTTGTAAAGAAAGAGATAAATCGATTATTTTATATGGCGGTGCTGCGATCCAAGCATGTGCAGCAGAATAATCCCCATAATCTACCGTATGAAAATAAGTAGGTTTAATTTTTAATTCCTCATTATATTCTATTGTCATTGAACCGTCAAACATACAACTCCATATTCCTTCTTTTTCCAGAATTAACATAAGAATTTGTGAAATATCTATACAAGCTCCAAATCTATCTGATTTACTTAATTCATCAAATAAAATATCTACAACAATATCGATTTTTTTCCTTGCATATATTAAATATTCATCGGAATATTTTTTTGCCATTACAAATTTATTATATTCATTTAATATTGATGGGATTTTCCTTTCTATTTCCAGAAATATAGGATCATTATAGAATCCAGGAGCAGATGTATCTATCCCTAAATCCTTGAAATCAATATTATCATTTATCATATTTATCTCCAAATAATATTATATACAGATTGCTTTTTATGTCAAGACATAGAATATTGTTTCAATAATATTGCACATAACATACAAAAACAAGTAATCATCAACAGACACAAAAAGGATACAATAAGAATAACACCCACGGCGTTTAGGGCTTCGTCCTAAAGAAAAAAGAAATCCCCAATTCAAAAATCTATTCGCTAAAACCCCCTGCCCCCCGTGCCTCCCAACTATGCGTACTCCGAAAGCGTCTCGTAGTCAGACCCACCCGCCCGGCAATACGTTACATTATCCACAGCCTTTACCAAATCCGGCTATCAATCATTTTGCCGTAAATGATAAACCCCCGGCGCGGGGGGCAGGGGGCATTTACTCCCTCTCCGCTACAAAATAAAAAGGTCAAAATTGCTCCGTTCAGCTTCGCTCCGCTCCGCAATTTTCCCAAATCATTATCGCCGCCCTTTTTTGTGCCACAGCAACCCGCTGTAAAAACTTGGTAGAAAAAGTGCGGGACTAAAAAAAATGGTTCGCCATTTTGCTAAATTCACCGCCAGTGAAAAACACGGCATATTCCCCGCAAGCATAAACACCAACCATGCCCAACGTCCTGTTGGGCATGGTCAGGAAAATAACTGCTAATCCTCACGCAGTTATTTTCCTGCTTA
>JAIRUC010000087.1 GCA_031254615.1 Treponema sp.
CCTTCCGGCACATCGCCTTCGACGATTCGGCGCGCGAGACCTTCGACAATCGCGGTCTTGCCAACACCCGGCTCGCCGATAAGCACGGGGTTGTTTTTTGTGCGCCGCGAAAGTACCTGCATACATCTGCGGATTTCTTCATCGCGGCCAATTACCGGATCGAGTTTTTCCTGACGGGCAAGAGCTGTTAAGTCGCGGCAATATCGATCCAGCACCTGATATTTTTCTTCGGGATTTTGATCGGTAACGCGGGCATTTCCCCTAACTTGTTTCAGCGCGCCAAGAATCGCGTTTTTCGTAACACCAGCTTTTTTTAAAAAGTCGGCAATCTTGCCCTCTCCTGCGGCGATGGCGATTAAAATGTGTTCGGTAGAAACATACTCGTCCTTCAGCGCCGAAGCCTCAACTTCCGCCTTTGCAAGAACCTTGGACGCCGCGGACGAGAAAAAAACCTGCGCCGCCTCGCCGTAAACTTTCGGCGTCTGTTTTACCAGCGCTTCAACGCCGGCGGCAAGCTGTGTGACATCGCCCCCGATCTTCTCAATTATCGGAGCGACAATCCCGTTTTCCTGCTGTAACATCGCAAGCAGAACGTGCTCGGTCTCAACCTGAGAATGGTCGTTTTTTTGAGCAATACGCGTTGCCGCATCCAGCGCTTCCTGCGCCTTTATTGTGAATTTATCAATATTCATTATTATTATAATACACGAAGGTTTTTAACAAAGTCAAATATTGATTTTTATTTTTATATCAGTGAATTTGGGAAGTAAAGTCACACAAAGTATTCAAAGAATCGTTTTAATTTTTCCGGGAGGAAAATTGACTCTTCGGCGCCTCTTTGCATATCCTGTACAAAGCTGTTATCGAAATCTGACTTTTTTATGAGCTTACCTTTTTTCAGACCATTAAAAATATCAATAAGGCTCATAGCAAGAGCGTTACTATATTTGATATATGATCTTTCTTTGATAAAAGGATGACATCCGGTACGAAGCAAACAACTGTCATCTTGACCGGGGAAAGGTTTTCCATCCTTTTCACGATATGTACAAACAGGAACTACAAGAACATTATTATCATCATCCGGTTCGGTAATTACTACATTCAAATGACGTATTTCACCACGGGCGGTTTTATCCGGTACATTGAGAAACGACTGCCCTTTTGCCATTATTCTGCCAGAGAAAGTAATGCACGTTTTTCTTCTTCAAATGCCTGCGTTTCAGCAAGTATCCAGTCTATTTCTTCAGAAGATTTGCCAATACTTTCCAGTATTTCATTTGGCTGGATAGGGATTGATGTGCCTTTAGGATCTTTCCACTCCGGGCAATTATCATGGACATACTTTATCATATCGCCAACTTCAGCATCTCTGAATTTGTCATAAATTTTATCAAGTATTTGCATTTCAAATGAGGATAACTCACTTTGAGGTATTCGATCGGTAATAGATACAAGGTTATACCCATCTTTTGTAAAGCGGCTGTTCCAGAGACTTTGTATTTCTTCTTTACGATATTTTCCCTTTATTAAATCATACAACTTACTAAGTACGGGACCATTATCCATGCTTACATAAGTATCCCCCGTAATCGACTGCAATGTCTCTTTAAGCGATTCTTTGTCGGCAAGATATAACAGCTTAATCAGTTTTGTGTAATTGAGAGAAAAATTATTTTTCTTTAGCAGGTAATTACATACCTGAATCAATTTCTCAATATCGAACAATTTTCAACCCCTTCCGACAAGCGGGTATATGAGTGTTTTTTCAGCCAGTGCCATTATGCCGTTCTTGACACTGGAAAACCTTCTTTTAATCTACCTATATTTTAATGTTTCCGGTATAATTTGTATATAACTTTTAAACAATAATTAGTCATTATAGGTTACACCCATCCGCCTTCTCCCCTTAAACCCCGCGAAGTAACTCGCGCGGCTTGCTTCCCTGCGCGGGGCCGACAACGCCGTGGCTTTCCATTTCGTCTATAAGGCGGGCGGCGCGGTTAAAGCCGATTTTCAGACGGCGTTGAATGAAACTCGCGCTTGCCTTGCCTTGTTGATGGACGATCTCCAGCGCTTTTTCGTATAACGGATCATCGCCGTCGGAGAATAGCGACAGGTTTCCGTCTTCTTCTTCCTCCTCGAAGAAAATCTCGTCGTCGATGTAGTCGGGTTTGCCGAAAGTTTTTACATGTTCAACAACGGCCTCGACTTCTTCTTCGGAGACGAACGCGCCCTGCATACGGATTGGGAAGGGGTCAACTACGCCCGAATAGAGCATGTCGCCTTTGCCTAAAAGTTTTTCCGCGCCGACCATATCGATAATGATGCGGCTGTCCATTTTCCCCGCGACCATGAAGGCGATGCGGCTTGGAATGTTTGCTTTGATAAGGCCGGTGATAACGTCAATTGAAGGGCGCTGGGTGGCAAGCACAAGATGAATGCCGACCGCGCGGCTCATGGCGGCAAGACGGGCGACAGTTGATTCCAGCTCTTTTCCGGTTGTTGCCATGAGGTCTGCGAATTCGTCAATCAACACGACGATGTAGGGCAGGTGCTCCTGCGCGATATTTTTTTCTTTAATGCGTTTGTTGTAACTGCGGATGTCGCGTACGCCCATCGAATCAAGGCAGGCGTAACGCCTTTCCATTTCGTAGATACAGTATTGAAGGGCCTGAAACGCTTTCTTCGGCTCGGTAATTACCGGCGTTAACAGATGGGGAATATCGTTGTACAGTTTGAGTTCTACAATTTTTGGATCGATTAGGAGCAGGCGGCATTCCGCCGGAGTACGCTGGTACAGTATCGAAAGAATCATCGAATTGACGCAGACCGATTTTCCCGAACCGGTAGCGCCCGCGATAAGAAGATGAGGCATCTGCACAAGGTCGATGGTCTGGGCTTCTCCGGAAATATCTTTGCCCATAACAACGGGGATTTCCATTTTCTGCTCTTCCTGCTGTAACTGCTCCTCGATAATTTCCCTGAAAGAGACAATGTTCCGCTTTGCGTTTGGAACTTCAATTCCTACTGCGTGTTTGCCGGGAATGGGGGCTACAATTCGCACTGAGGACGCGGCAAGGCGCAGGGCGATGTTGTCCTGCAAGCCGACAATTTTTGAAAGCTTTACACCGGGCGCGGGAAGAATCTCGAACAGGGTGATGACCGGTCCTTTTCGTATGCCGGTAACTTCGGCCTGAATGTTAAACTCTTCCAGAGTTTCTTTCAGCGCCATTGCCGAATCGCGGGTAGCCTGATCGATTACCCAGTATTCGCCGTCGGGATATTCATTCAGAATATCAACGGGAATTTTATATTTTTTTTTATGGCTGCTGTGTGCGGCGTTTTTTTTTCTGACCTGTTCGGTATACATTGCCGCCGCTGCTTCCGCTTCTTCAAGAGCGCGTTCAACACCGGTGTTTTCATCATCCGGTTCGGCGTCTGAGTCCGGATCAGTAATATCAGCAATATTAGCAATATCTTCGATATCAATCGAATTCATATCAATGTCAATATTATCAATTCCGTCCGCTGTTTCAGACAGGCCGGCGGCATTCGCTTCATCAAAATCTTCTGTTCCCTTTTCAAACGACCGTTTAAAAGTTTCGTCTTCTTCATTGCCTGTGTTTTCATCAACCAGACCGGTGTCCGAGTCCAGATCGGCAATACCTTCAATATCAATCGAACTGATATCAATGTTTTGCGTACCGGCGGGTGTCAATTCAATTGCCGGACGAGCGGTGCGCGCTTCTTCCTCTGTGGGCGGCGGAAGAAGATTCGCGTTTCCTGTGTGAACGGCCTTTTGCCGGAAGAACACAGTTTTTAGCGCCTGCAGAACAAGAACTTCAATTACAGTAAGAAAAATGATAAGGAGGCTGAATCCTGTTTTGCCTGTGAAATTTAAGAGATTAATTTGCGCGGATCGAAATTCAAAATCGCGGATAAAGGCAAATCCTATGGCAAGGGTTAAAAACGGAAAAATACCGGCGCTCAAAGTAAAAATCCGATCCGGTCGCCATTGCGGGTCGGCAAGGACAAACGCCGCATACCCCAGATACACGGGTATCAGCAGGGAAAGAATCCCGAAGGAGCGGGCAAAGAACTTGCCCACAAAGCCCGGAAAAAACCCTATTCCGAACAGGACGGAAAACATGGAAAAAACCATCAAAGTCCCGCACAGGCCAAGAAACACTGCCAGCCAAATGGCAATGGTGCGGAATTTAAAGGACATATCGTTGGAAAACCTGAACTTAAAGTTAATTGTGCTCAAAATTTATAATCCTCCGCTTCATTTTCGGATAATTTACAGGCGGGCTTTATAGATATATATTTAATTGATGCATGATGATTCCACAGGAGGCAAACCCCCATCGCGCCCGCCAAATTGCCTGAAGTGCGCTTATTTCAAAGTGAGTTGGGATCCGACTTTTCCGCGTTCATGCGGGATTTTTTCCATTAAGTGCAGTAGTTTGCCTTCCGCTGAAGTTTTTAAGGCGACCGGTGCAAACTGCCCGTCGTTTAAGTTGAAAGACGGGTTGAAGTGAAAATTCCGCCTGCCGGGAATGCTCAAATAACCGCTATTTTGACGTTTTTTTGCCTACCCCTACATTTGTAGGATACGAATTTTGACCTTTTTTTGCAAAATCCTACATTTGTAGGATATGCAAATTTAACTCCGCGATGGATAATTACCGCTAAACAGCAAGAACTTGCCCTTTATATGGGCAAGCTTTGCACTACGAAGAATTTATTGACAGAAGAGGTATAACTATGTTAGTCTTAAAAAACGCCGTTTCCGTTCCGTTCCGTTCCGTTCCGTTCCGTTCCGTTCCGTTCCGTTCCGTGTGTGGATCGGAGGATCACTCATGCCCAAATACAGTTAACAGGGAACAGTGTCGATTCAGTTAACAGTGAACAGTTAAAAGTTAACAGTGTTATTGTACCAAAACGAAGCGTGTTGCCTTCACGCCCAGCGTTCAAACAAAAACACTGTTCACTATTCACTGT
>JAIRUC010000118.1 GCA_031254615.1 Treponema sp.
TTCCAGTCACTACTATCTTCGCCGTCAAATTTTACGGTAATGGACTTAAGGTTTGCTTCTTTTAGATCGCCGCGAACAAAATCAAAACTGTCGGTATAGACATGGTCTTTTTCAGGCGCTGTAATAAGAACTATTTCCGGGGATGTAAGGTCAATGGCGAACTCATACCATTTGGAAATTGTTATCTCTTCGCCGTCTGTGGCATAAATTTTATTGGAAGCGTCATCAACCACTCTGATTTGAATATACTTAGCATCCGATTCTTTACCCAGACCCGCACTATGATCGGCAGTTATTTTTTGCAGGTTAAAGTCTTTAGTGCTGATTGAAAGTTCGTCCACGCTCAACGAAACTGCCGTTAGCTGTTTCCAGCCGCCGTCTGACAGAGCTTCAACGGTGCTTTTATCTGCCGCATCTTTTGCGAAACGGTAATATACCGAGTTTTCCGAAAGTTTGTTATCATCTCTAACGGTAAATTCAATGGAAGAATTTTTACCCATAAAGGCGTTTTCGATATTTTGGCTTTCTATTTTCGGCTTGTCGGTGTCCTGATCCACATTGAGGAGGATTTTTGAATAGCCTATATTTCCGGCGTTATCCATGGCCGCAATGTAAAACCACAGCTTGTATTGGGAATCGCTGTCGTATTCATGGGTCTGTAGTGTCAGGGCATAGGTGCCGCCGGATTCCTCAACGGCGATCATGGGATTGGAATTTCCGGACGGTACAGGGTTATCTTTCGTGTTGTCAAAGAATTCGGCTTCGGTATAGGAGTAGATGAATTCACCAAGCGTCTTTTTGGGATTCGTGGCTTGCCATTCAGTAAAATCGCCGCTGTCGAAAATATCGGCACCTTTAATAAACAGATACTTAAATTTCATGTACCCGCCGTTTTCCTCACTTTCGTATGCGTTACCCCTGTTATCCATGGAGCTGACGCTTATTTTTGTGGTTTTGTTGACTGTCCACTGGCGGTAGGCATTGCCGGTAACCCTATCCTGAGAATAGTAAGGTTCAACACCGGTTACCGTAGTTACCGGGTCTTGCCGGTCAACATAGGCAGTAATTGAATCCTTTCCCGGAAGACCTCCTGATGTAGCACTTAGACTAAAGTTGTAAGACCCGTCTCCAAATGTAATGGATGAATAAGTCTTATCCAACTTAATTTCAAAGGTCCCTTCTACAGATGTTTTTTCTTCACCATCGTAATTCCAAATGTACAGGGTTACCGGCTTTCCGTCATTGCCGGTAACCGTTAAGGTCATTTCAATGATATAAGATTCGTCTTCTTCTCCTACTTCAGCTTTAGCCTCAATTTTAAAATTATCTCTTTGATATTCATTGTTAGGAACGGTTGTTATGGTAACATCCGGGGGCATGGACAGTGCCGGTGGATCAATTATTCTTACAATCAAAAAATAATCGTCCATCTCAAAGTCAAAGGCACATTTGGGCCATTCACCGAGTCTATCGTTTTGTTCCGTCGGCTTAATTATATCCTTCGCCCGAATCTTAAGACAGTAAAGACCGGCCGGAAGCGGCTTTTCCGCTTCTTCAGCCTCATAATCGCCGTTGCTTTTGCGTTCCCTGAGATAATAACGGAGGGAACCGCCCTTTTCGCCATTTCCGTTATCAACGGTACCTTCGTCAAAGCGTACCCACCCTTCATTGAGGGTATCAGGATCATCATCATCATAGGAATCTACCTTTTCCCAACCGGCGTTTTGTTTGTAATTTGTCGGCTCTATCTCGTCGTATTTCCAGAATTTAATCTGGGGGTAATATTTATCAACCCCGGCCAGATCTTCAAAAACACCCATCAGGAAAGTGTTGGTTACTACATCCAGTTTATCTGTCTCTCCGTTTACCACCGCAGTATTATTAAGTATATTTCCATCTACCAGGGGCTTTGGTATCTGCATGCTAATCTGAGGCGGATTATTCTTGACGGTATAGATCAGTTCCGGGGTTATGGTTGTATTTCCCTCATTGTCTACCGCTGTAATAATAACTTTAAGAGCGCCGTCGGCCATGCGAACGGGAGGGTCTTCCCCTAACAGATTCAGAGTATCAATATCCAGAGTATATAACCCCGTTTCCGGATCAAATGGAATATCTTTCGTTTTTGAATCTGTTTTTGGTTTTCCATCCTCATCGTATTCGCCGGTTAGATAGGTTAATTTCGCAGTAATGGACTTGATATTCTTACCACGCTCAACCGTCGCTTGAACGTAAACTTTTTCAGTTCCGCTGATAAATGCTCCGGGTTTTTTTCCGAGCTCATTTTCGCCCTCACCGATTACTTCAATACTGACAACCGGCAACGGTTTCGGAAGTGGAACCTGGGACCCTAAAGCATTAGGGCTGTCACAGGTAGTTAACACAACAAAACCCGCCAAAATTAAAAAAGCACATAACGTTGAAAATTTACGCATAAATCCTCCAAAAAAAATTATATCGATAGAAAAAATGTACGTTTAAATTTAGTATAATTATCTATAATTATAGTTCTATTTCGCTATATTAGCAATTTTTTTTAAATAGTATTTTTTTATGATATACCACCACATATAGCGTTATAATTAATATAATACCCTATATATAGCGTAGCAAGACAAACTATGTAAAATCCCGCGATTACCTGTTCCTTGTTGGAAATAAATGTACGTTTAATTTTAGCATTGAGGTCAGGTATAAAACCAGTTATCAGAAATATAATCATATTATATTTTGTAGCTGTTTTTTTCACTATTAATTAAAAAAAAATGTCTTGGTTACTAAAAGTTACTATATTTTAGGTATTGTTTAATGGAGGGACGTATATGAAATCAATTACCAGGATTGTAATTTTAATATCCTTGGTATCTGTCCTTATTTTTACAACCTGCGACAACCCTATGGGCATGGGCGATCCTATTGACTGGGAGTCTCCGGTACTTACACTGGATCCGGTTCCAAATCCCCTTTATGTGCGTATCGGAACAAAGCCGCTTACAGGAACAGTTACAGATAACGTTGGTGTTGATCGTATTTTATTTCTTAATACAGCTACAGGCGAAGAGCTTTTTAAAGTAAAAAGAAACGGAGATCGCTTCGAGATTGACTTATTATTTACCGAGGAACAGAACAATCAAAAAATTATAGCTCAGATCATCGCGTACGATAAAGCGGGAAACTGTAAAGACGCCATTGCCTTTGTTACCTTGATTATTGACATGAGACCGCCGGTTGTTGACGACATTTGGATTCAACGTACAGATACAAGAATAGCCGATCTTGAATCGTTTGGGGATTTAAAAGAGCTTGAAAATGAGGATCCCAAGGGCGAAAAAAAGGAATACCTATTTAAATACCAAAATGGCTGGTTCTATGTTAACGGAGTGGTTTCGGACGAAGAAACAAGAGTTGCGGACGACATAAGGTTAAACATCTACGATTCCCGCAAAATAGATACCGTTCTGCTTTCGCTGGAAAAAGATGACGATTGTACGCCTTATTACCCGCGCTGGACTGTAAAAGAAGAAGATATAATTGAAGCGGGCACCGCGAAATTGAGCGGTGATTATAAAGACGATTATTATAAGAACGGCGAGCGTTATTATTACCGCGTTGTTATTATCGCAAAAGACATGAGTGAAAATTCAACCGATGAAGAAGAAATTGATGAAGAAGAAATTATCGAAGAGGATAAAGGATTCATCTGTTTGTGGGCGGAATCGGACAAGCCAAAAGGCCTTCTTGATCCAATTGTAGGAATTACTGACCCGATAATTGTATCGCGCGGCGAACCTCTGCCTGTTGATTTCTTTGATGACGACTCTCTTCTTTGGGCGTATACCGGCCTTCTTACTGAAGAACAGTGGAACGGAACAAAGCCTGTTTACAATGACGGTTCCGGCGATATATCAATTCCCACCGAAAATGATACTGATGATAAAAAACTGGAATGGCTGAAAGGACATCTTACCGGCACTGTGGGGGATTCTGCTGCCATTGGAACAGGGAAACCTCTTTATAACTGGAAGTACGACAAACATTCCGGTCTGGGCGACGCAAAAGAATTAATCGAAGACCAAATCAAGGGCAAGAGTTTGGATGAACATCTTGTTTATGTTCCGACAGGTAATTTGGAAAGTGATTACGGCGCTTATGTTCTGTTTGCCATAGCCGCCGATAAAAAACTTTCTCCCCATAACGGGAATGGTCCTGAATGGACAAACAAAAACATTTGGACACGGAATTACTGGCATATTTCCGTAGTAGACGAAAATGTTCCGCTGATTGTATTTGATACGCAGGGAAATCCGGCTGACAATATTGCCGGCTGTCCGGAAGAAAACACCTTCCCAATACTTAAAGACGGCGAATATTTTACAATTAGAGGTTACACCTTGCGTGAAAACGCGTCAAAAACTAAAGAAGTTGAAACATTCCGCATGGCTTGGATTCCGTATTATATTCCCGGAGGGGCAGACTCAAAAATTTCCGATGTACAAAAAGCCCTTAGCGACCCCGACTATGATAAATCTAACTCTATATTTAACACTAATTCCGGTCTGGCCGGCATACAGCACTGGGAGTTTAAGGAAGGCGGCGGCCCGGGAACCGGACATGGAAAATTTGATATAGACGACGACCAATATCCACTGGATGGCGGCAGCAGTGTCTTTATGAAACAGGATTTTGAAAAAACTTTCTCCGTTATGGGCGGAGACGATGATATAAAAAACAATTACAAAAACTTTACCTACGACGGAGAACGCGAAAATGAAACAAAACTCTTTGTGTTTTACGCCAAGGACAATACGGGTCATGATGTTTTCAGGCAACTGCGGCTGTTGGGTTCGAAGACTCCGCCAAAGCTGACTGTTTATGATATTTCCAACAAATTAACTGATACCGACCTTGGTGGTTTGCCTCCGGATCCAAATCTTGTGGAATACGTTGATACCGCTACTGGAGGCGGTACGGAGAAATATTACAAAGACCTTAATATTTATAACAATTCAAAATACGCAATTTTAAAGGGAAAAAGCGCCGGTCTTGGAGAAAATGACGAAGCAATTGCATTCCAGATATATCCACGGGGTACCATAGTAAAATACTGGATCAAAGCGTCGGAAGAAGGTCAAATTGCAATTAAAGATATAACCATGAAGGATATAACCTTCTCGGGAACAGAGGCGATTGTCGGAAGTGATTATAACATTGGTGACAAATCTTATTCTTTCCTTGAATATTATCCTGACGTAACCCAACGAACGTTCCTCATTGAGGCTAGTGATAAATTGGGCAATGTTGCCCGTTTACAACGTACTATAGCTGTTACAAACGCCGCCCGGCTGGTAAATATTACCACAACCACCCAGGCCGGCACTTACGGTATTGATACAGTTATCACCCTTCAAGCCAATTTTTCCGGCCAAATATACGTAACAGGCGGTACGCCGTATCTTAACGTGCGCTATAAGGAAAATGGCGCATATAAATATAAAAAAATTCCATGTAAGAATACTCCCGGCAGTTCTTCCAACTCATCGTTAGCTCTTGAATTTGACTTTATCGTTGAAGAAGGATATGGCGGAGAACTGGAAACACTGTTTGATGACAGTTTCATTTCACCTAATCCTAATCCTTTTAATCCACCCGATAATAATAAACGTCCCATTATACTCGAAGGCGCTACGAAGATTATTGATGCTTTGCGTGAAGACTCTGCCTTTGTTCCCGGGTACCAGAGCGAATCAGCGGTCATGCCTAACTGGACAAGTGTTAAAAATTCACTGCAAGAGAAGAAAGTAATTAAACTTGACGGCACACGCCCCGTAATTACATCGGTTACCGCAGGCGGAAAAAATGCGTGGGCAGCTAATGAATACTACTTTAAGGCAGGAGAAACGATTGAGTTTAAACTTTCCACAGGCAGTACCGGCAGGGCTATAAGAGCTTCCGATAGTCAGCCTCCAGGACTCCAGTATTACATAAAGGATTCAACCAATACAAACCGCGGTCCGTATAATACGGCGTTTACCTATTTGCGGCCGGATGGACAGAATACGCTTGTTTTCGGCCTTCCGGTAAATATTGCAAATTGTCCTTATGACGGGGAA
>JAIRUC010000018.1 GCA_031254615.1 Treponema sp.
TACGTTTATCGAAAGTTTGTTCATAATTAATCTTACTGTATTATTCTGCTGTTTCCCATACAATTACCCAATATGTCGGTTCATATTTCATTTTAACATCCTATTAATAAAAAAAGACCTGATCCTCCCGGATCAGGTCTTTCTTGCAAGAAAGATTTTTAAAATTGTACCAAAAAAACTTTGTTAGGCTTTCTTGGCGGCCGGCTTTTTGGCTGTTTTCTTTACAGCTTTTTTAGCTGCCGGTTTTTTTACAGCTTTTTTCGCTGCCGGTTTTCTTACAGCCTTTTTCGCTGCCGGTTTCTTTGCCGCGGGTTTCTTTGCCGCGGGCTTCTTCGCAGATGTTACTGCCATCTTCTTGTCCCCCTTTAAGGATTTTTTCCCGCCAAGTTTAACCTTGGCAGTGGTTGGTTTACCAGTCTTCGCTGATTCCCCTCCCGTTATATTCACACCCGAATTTTTTATTACCGCTTGCGCACCTGCAAGACGCGCTAACGGAACTCGGAATGGTGAACACGATACATAGCTTAAACCCGCTCTATAGAAAAAGTCAATAGACGCAGGGTCTCCGCCGTGCTCTCCGCAAACTCCCATTTTTATATCTGGTTTCACAGATCGGCCTTCACCAATTGCAAGCTCAACTAAACTGCCGACTCCGTCTTCATCGATGGAGTTGAAGGGATCAACTTCTAAAACATTTTTTTGTAAGTAGAAAGGCAGGAACGAAGCGGCATCATCGCGGCTGAAAGCGAAAGTCATCTGCGTAAGATCGTTTGTTCCAAAACTGAAGAAATCCGCGTATCTGGCGATATGAGCCGACCGAATCGCCGCTCTTGGCACTTCGATCATCGTTCCGATTGGAATTGACAGCTTAACACCCGCTTTTTTAAACACATTTTCGATAACTTTTTCCGCATTCGGGCGCAAAAGCCTGAGTTCCCTTGCTGTAACAACGATTGGAATCATAATTTCGGGGTGTACGGGTATCTTTTGTTTAACACATTCGGCGGCGGCAAGGGCGATTGCCTCTACCTGCATATCGTAAATTTCAGGATATGTTACAGCCAAACGGCAGCCGCGATGCCCAAGCATTGGGTTGCTTTCGACAAGGGTGCTTATTTTAGTCTGTAATTTTTCATAAGTCATCTTTAAATGATCGGCAAGTTCTTTAACTTCTTCTTCAGTATGCGGCACAAATTCATGCAAAGGCGGGTCTAAAAGACGGATTGTAACCGGACGGCCTTCCATCGCTTTGAAAATACCGAAAAAATCGTTCTGCTGAAGGGGAAGAATCTTTTTTAATTGAATTTTCCGCTCTTCTTCCGTATCCGCGACAATCATCGCGCGGAAATGGATAAGTTTTTCTTTATCAAAGAACATGTGCTCTGTTCTGCAAAGGCCGATACCCTGCGCGCCAAAAGCAAACGCACGTTTCGCGTCTTCCGGCTGATCGGCGTTTGTCCTGACATCGAAGCCCTTGATTTTGCCGCGAACAGCCTTACTGCGGACATCATCGCACCATTTAAGGAAGGTATTCATATCTTTTGAAATTACGGCGGCGACAAGAGGCAGTCTTCCTTCGTATACTTCTCCGGTAGACCCGTCGATAGTAAGGAAATCGCCTTCCTTATATACATTGCTTCCTATAGTAACAGTATTATTCTGAACAATTACCGCTTTTGCGCCGGCAACGCACGGAGTTCCCATGCCGCGGGCAACAACCGCCGCGTGACTCGTCATGCCGCCGGTTGAGGTAAGAATACCCTGCGAAACAACCATTCCGCCGATGTCTTCCGGGCTGGTATCTTTGCGTACAAGAAGCACTTTTTCGCCTCTTGCGTGCCAGTTTTCCGCATCTTTCGCGCTGAAAACAATTTTACCGGCGGCGGCGCCCGGAGAAGCGTTAAGCCCCTTTGTAAGCACTTTCGCCTGTTTTCTTGCCTGCGCGTCAACCATTGGGTGCAAAAGCTGATCGAGGTGACCCGGCGTTACACGCATAATTGCGGTATTTTTGTCGATTAGGCCTTCCGCGACCATATCAACCGCGCATTTTACCGCTGCGGTTCCAGCGCGTTTACCGTTTCTTGTCTGCAGAATGTAAAGAATTCCCTGTTGAACGGTAAATTCCATGTCCTGCATATCTTTAAAGTGTTTTTCAAGACGGTTTTTTATTCCGACAAGCTGTTTGTAAATCGCGGGATTCTTTTTTTCCAGAGTAGAAATTCTTTCGGGGGTTCTGATACCCGCAACTACGTCCTCTCCCTGGGCATTCATCAAATATTCGCCGTAGAATTCATTGACGCCGGTACTGGGATCGCGGCTGAAACAGACGCCTGTTCCCGAATCGTCGCCGAAATTTCCAAAAACCATGGATTGAATATTTACCGCAGTCCCTTTAAGGTTACGAATTCCGTTGATTTGGCGGTATTTTATGGCTCTTTCGTTCATCCAGGAGCCAAAAACAGCGTTTGTCGCGCCCCAAAGCTGATCAAGCGGGGCCTGCGGGAATTCTTTGCCGGAATATTTTTTTACGATTTGTTTGTATTCATTAACAAGTTTTTCAAGGTCGGAAGCAGTCAAAGCGGTATCAAGTTCGACTTTTTTTTCTTTTTTAATAGAAGAAAGCGCTTCTTCAAAATGATCATGGTCAACGCCCATTACAACATCGCCGTACATTTGAATAAAACGCCTGTAAGCGTCCCACGCAAAACGGGGATTACCGGTCTTCGCGGCAAGCCCTTTTACCGATTTATCACTCATTCCCAGATTTAGAATGGTGTCCATCATGCCCGGCATTGAAACCGCGGCGCCCGAACGAACAGAAACCAAAAGCGGATCGTTAGGATCGCCAAGTTTCTTTTTCATAACTGTTTCAAGTCTTTTAAGACTGTTTTCTACTTCTGATTTAACATCTGCAGTATATTTTCCTTTATTTTCATAATAAGCGGCGCAAACGCCTGTAGAAATTGTAAAGCCCGGCGGGACAGGAATTCCAAGATTCGTCATCTCGGCAAGGTTCGCACCTTTGCCGCCTAACTCATCTTTCATCTTTGCTTCTCCTTCGGCTTTACCTTGACCGAAGAAGTAAACATTTTTTTGTTTAGCCATTAACAGCCTCCCTCTCTCTTATACAAATATATCAACTTGGAAAAAAATTATCAAGTCGTTATATTAATATTATGAACTATATTGACCTTCCTGTCTACAAAAATAAAAAAAATATTTTATCGGCGTTAGAAAATAATCAAGCGCTTGTTGTTGAAAGTCCGACCGGTTCGGGAAAGACAACACAGCTTCCCGTTATACTTTATGAAGCCGGATATGCGCAGCGCGGAATAATTGGAGTAACTCAGCCAAGACGCATCGCGGCTGTATCCGTAAGCGAATTCATCGCCCGTCAAACGGAAACGAGTATACCAGGGCTGATTGGTTATAAGATGCGTTTTGCCGATCGCACCAACCATGAAACTAAAATTAAGATAATGACCGACGGAATTCTCCTTCAAGAGATTAAACTTGATCCATGGCTTTCAAAATACAGCCTTCTTGTGGTAGATGAAGCACACGAAAGGAGTTTAAACATTGATTTTATACTCGGTTTGCTCAAACGAGTGCTGGAAAGCCGCCGTGATTTCAAGGTTATTATCTCTTCCGCGACGATTAACGCGGAAGTTTTCTCCGAATATTTCGGCGAATGTCCCATTGTAAAGATAGATGCGCAGCGTTTTCCTGTAACATTGATATACGATCCTGTCACCGAAAACTCTTCTTTTAAGCAAAATAACAGCGCGGAAGAAGAAATTTTAATGAAAATTGAAACAATTACTACACGCTTTATAAGTGAAAAACGCGAAGGAGACATTTTAATCTTTCTTTCCGGCGAAAAAATGATCAAGAACTGCATGAACCGCCTTGCTTTCAGCTCTGTCGGAAAATATTTGCATATTCTCCCGTTATACGGCAGGCTTGGCAAGGAAGAACAGGAAAGAGTCTTTGAAGACGCTCCAAAAAGTAAAACAAAAGTGATTATTTCTACAAATATCGCGGAAACTTCGGTAACAATCGACGGAATTACAGCTGTAATTGATTCCGGTTTTGCGAAACTTAACTGGTACAATCCGCGAACATTCACTTCCAGCCTGATAGAAGCGCCAATCTCGAAAGCGTCGGCAAATCAGCGCAAAGGGCGCGCGGGACGAACTCAGGAAGGAACTTGTTACCGTCTATATACGCGCAAAGATTTTGAAAACAGGCCGCTTTATACCACAGAAGAAATTTTCCGTACCGATTTATCCGAGGTAATTCTGCGGATGTCCGATCTTGGCATAACTAATTTTGAAGACTTTGATTTTATCGCCGCGCCGGAAAAAGCCGGCATTATCGGCGGAATTGAAACGTTAAATCTGCTTGAGGCGCTTGAAAGCGACAGAAGTTTGTCAAATATAGGCAAATTAATGACGGAATTCCCTCTTGCACCGCGCCAATCGCGGATTATTGTGGAAGCGATACTTCGTTATCCCGATATAATCCGCGAAACCATCATCGCGGCGGCGTTTTTATCAACACAAAGTCCGTATATTCTGCCGCCGGGCGAAGAGACAGACGCGCGTCAGGCGCACCACCGTTTCCGCGATGATCACGGCGATTTTGTTTCATATTTAAAGTTGTTTCATGCCTACTGCGATTCAACAAATAAGGTGAAATTTTGCGAAAAAAATTATCTTGATGAACGCGCCATGGCGGAAATCGTGAATGTAACGGCTCAACTTGAAGAAAATCTCGCTTCCATGAAAATTCCTGTGCATTACAGGGCACAGCCGCTTGCCGGAAAAGAAATAGAGGACTATTTATGCTGTATCGGGCGCGGAATGATTCAGTTTGTGTGCGTGCGCGAAGGAAGAGGAAAAAACAGTTTATACCGCAGTTTAACAGCGGATAAAATTATGATTCATCCCGGTTCGGTAATGTTCCGTGCCGATCCGCTTTATATTGTAGCGGGAGAAATTGTCCGCACTTCAAAAATGTACGCAATGTCGGTTTCTCCGCTTTCACGGGGAGTTTTGGAGCGGATCAGACCCGGACTTTTTGCGGAAACCGAAAGTGACGACGGCCAAAAGCCGGCAAAGCTGAAAAAGGCAAGGGATTTTACGAATAACATAAAAATCGCAGGCGTTGTGTTTGATATTGTTACTGTTAAAGGAAAGAAAACCGTCATTCTTCCGTGGGAAAAACTTAAAAACATCGGGGAAGATGCCGCCGAAACTTTTTACAAAGGGTTAAAAGGTAAAATAATTGTAAAGGATCAATTCAATTTGCTGGCGGGAGAAAAACTGGAACTTATCCTCTCTCTTGCGCCAGTGCTGGATGTAGAAAAAGCTTTTTCCCGTAACTGGCCCCGCAAAGGGAACTTCAATTCAAATGAAAACCTCGCCGCTCTGCTGGAGCATTTTGACGACATGGCAATGCCCGTAATATGGAAAAAAGGCGCAAAAGATTTGGGATTTTTAGGTCTTTTTACAGACGGTGCCGGAAATTACTGGTTCCGTGCTTCACGGGGCTTTCACACAAGCCTTAACGAAAGCCTTTCCAGTCTTGAAACATTGATCGACGAACTTGGAGAGGAAGTTGATATTGGGTTAAAGCACATTGTAAATCAGTGTTACCGCAGGCTATCCGGCTATTTGGGGTAATTTAAGGAATATTTAGCAAACGCTATAATTTTCGCGAAAACTTAGATTTTCCGGTCGCGCAATAACCGCCTACAATTATTATTTTTTTTCATAAATCGTTAAGAATACATCGACATATACAAAAAGCGCCGTATTTTCTGCTGGGCGTTCTTTTCAAACGGTTCTTTACGCACAATAAAGCCGCTGATTTTTTTATAAACAGACAAAGTGCGGTTGGCTTCTTCAACTTCTTTTTTGATAAGCGCTTCGATAAAATTGTCGTCGGTTTCCCTGCCCGGATAATTTTCCGTTATAAATTCATAATTGGGAACCATTACGGCAAATATCTGTTCACTGCCGTGAGTATGTTCCTTTTTGCCTGTTATAAAAACTTCGCTTATGATCTGAGAATTGGAAAAATGGGCTTCGACTTCTTCGGGAAAAACATTTTTGCCGCCCGCACCTATGATTAGATTTTTCTTGCGCCCCTTGATGTGAACAAAACCAAGTTCATCAATACAGCCAAGGTCGCCGGTCAATAAATAACCGTCTTCCGTAATTACTTCTTTTGTCGCCTCTTCGTTTTCAAAATAGCCGAGCATTACAGACGGTGACTTGCAGGCAATTTCGCCGATGCCGTCCTGCCCCTTATCGACAATTTTTACATCGGTATAACTTACGGGAAGCCCTACCGATTCATTGCGCTTGTGGCGCGGAGTATTCACGGTGATGAGCGGACTATTTTCGCTCATGCCGTAACCCTGAACAATATTGAAACCGAAGGAATCAAAAAAATCCGCCGTCGTAATGCTTAAAGGGCCGCCGCCCGCGACCATTATTGTAATTGACTGCAAGCCCGCTTTTTTGCGGATAAAGCGGAAAACCTTTCGCCCAAAATCGGGATTTCCCTTTCTTGCTTTTGCAAGGGCGGCTTTCCGCAAAACATTTAACGGCCCGCGGACAATAAACGGAATTTGATTGTATTTTGCTTCTATCGCGGACATTACTTTGTCATAGAGAAGCGGTACGCCTATTAAGAACGTTACCCCTCCGTCATTTATGTCATCCACAACAACTTTGCCGACAATTTTTTCTGAAATTATTGTCGGAATCCCGAAGGATATGGGCGCCATAAATGAACAGGTTGTTGGATATGTATGATGAAGCGGTAAAACAGATATGAAAACATCTTTTTTTGTCGGCTGTAAAATTCGGATTGCCGCGCTGGTATTTGCTATTATGTTTTTATGAGAGAGGGTTACGCCCTTGGCAAAACCAGTAGTCCCGGAAGTGAACACAATTGAAGCCGGATCGTTAGGTGAAATGCTGTCAATCGGGGGCAGGCTCTGGCCGCCTGCGTCTTTTCCAAAACGGTTGTATTCGGTTTCAAGATTGGCAGGAGCGTTTTCGGATTCGGGGCTTATGCACACCCAGACAGGCATTGAATCACCGCTTGATTTAATGGAATCTGCAAAATCTTTTTTTCTACCGGAATAAAAAAACGCCTTGGCCTTTGTTATTTTTATGATGTTGAGGCATTCTTCTTCTGTCGCGAGGAAGTCGACCGGCACAATGCAGATACCGGCGATGGTTGTTCCCAGCCAGAC
>JAIRUC010000175.1 GCA_031254615.1 Treponema sp.
AGATTTGCGGCCATCGTTCGTATGCTGTCGGCGGATATCCAGCCGCTGATTGATTTAAGCGCATGTACATTTATGGCGTACTGTGGCAGGGTTTCTTCCGTAACACCACGCAGTTTGTCTAATGTTTCGGGAACATTTTTTACATACGAGCGCAATGCCGACAAATATGTTTCCACATCGTCATCGAAAAGAGCAAGCCCGTGTCCGGCATTAAGAGCGGAAATGTCAATGGGCACAGGCTCCTGACCGCTTAAGGAAACGAACAGCGGCCGCTGAGCCTGTGCCTGCGCTTCAATTTTTTCTTTTTCCGCCTGTGCGGCTTCTATTACCTGCGGCGGCTGTTTGCCGTAAATATACTTATTCAGCGACATATCCAACACGCGCATATCCATCGGTTTGGAAATAAAATCATCAAAGCCGTTTGTCAAAAATATATCCGCCTGTCCGACAATGGCGTTAGCTGTCAATGCAATAATCGGCGCTGAATATTGCAGCCCGCGTATGATTTTTACAGCCTCCATCCCGTCCATCATAGGCATCATGTGATCCATAAAGATAATGTCGTATACATTTCCGCTTTTTATTCTGTCAATAGCCTCTTGTCCGCTGTCGGCTGTGTCGATTTTCAATCCGTAAGGGCTCATAAGCAATTCCGCCACATACAGATTTGCTTCCGTGTCGTCCACGATTAACACGCTGCCATAGGGCATATATTTGCGGATAATCTGAGTTCTTTTTACCTGCGCTGCGCCGGCCGCACGGCGCTGATTTAAATTTTCCACCAATTCTTTGCTCAGCACAGAGGATGAGCCGCTGTGCCTTTGGGGAAGACATACTGTAAATACAGAACCTTTTTCAGGCTCGCTTTTCACATGTATACTGCCGTTCATCATGGTTATTAAGTTCTGCGTTATACTCAGTCCCAGCCCGGCGCCTTCGATCTTACGGTTTGTTTCTATATTAAAGCGCGTAAACCGGTTAAACAGCCTGCTGATTTGCTCCGCGGTCATCCCCTGACCCGTATCACTTACAACGAAAACAAGGATCACGCCGTCGCCATCCCCTGTTTCGGCGCTTACCGAAAGCTTGACCTCGCCATGGTGAGTATACTTAAATGCGTTGGAAAGCAGATTGTTCAGAATTTGTCTTAAGCGCAATTCATCGCCGACAAGTGTTTCCGGAATGTTTTCGTCCACTTGAAGTTTAAATTCAACCGGAGAGTTGGCAAACCGCAATTTATTTAACTGTGTTGAATCATTGATTAAACTCGCGACATCATAAGGTTCGGATATTATTTCCAGTTTGCCCGCTTCAATTCTTGAAAAATCCAGAATATCGTTTATAATCCCCAGCAATAAATTGCATGAATTATAAATTCTGTTAAGCCCTTCTTCCGCGTCGTTATTAAGATGCTCGTCCTGCATTAAAATTTCGGTTATGCCCATAATCGTATTCATAGGCGTGCGGATCTCATGGCTCATGTTAGCCAAAAACGACGACTTTGCCTGATTCGCGGACTGAGCTTCCGTCATCGCGGCCACAAGCTTCTTGTCCGTTTCATTGCGAAGTATCGAGTTCAATATCATTAAGCCTACGGACCGCATGGCGGTGGCTTCGTCTTCGGAGAATAAATGTTCATTGGCGCAGTCGACAAGGCTGAAAAAACCCCAAATATTATCATCTATAATTAAAGGGATGATAAGAACGGACTTTATATCACGGGAGCCCAAAGCTGTCTTCATGTTTTCGGATAAACCTGAAAACGGTCCGTTAATGACGACGCCCTGCTTTAACAGGCCCGACCATTCGGTTATTCCGTCAAAATAGATTTTATCGCCGGCGTTACGCGCTTTCTGTCTGCCCAGGATAGTAGTCCATTCATACAACAAATTAAGGCAAAGCTTGCCGTCAACTAAATCTCTGCGCCAGAATTGTACCCTGTCGGCGGTTACATAATGTCCTATAACTTTCAGGCTGTTCATAATAGATGAATCAAGAGAGCGTTCGTCCGTAGCTCCCAGCAGAAGCAGCGCAGAACTGTTCCCCGCGCTGAGCAGATTGTTCCGCTGTTCAATCTCGGACATCATTTTGTTGTGTTCGCGCAGATCGCGCATATATCCCGCCATATAAGGGGTACCCCCTAAGTCGATGCGGGCAAGGGTAACCTCCACAGGAATAGGCGTTCCGTCATGCAGTTGATGAATCCATTTAAAAACCGTCTTGCCTTTGTCAAACGCTTTTTTCATGTTTGCGGAAGCTGAATCGACGCTAAGGCTTCCGTCAGGCTGATATTTGGGTGAATAATCCCAAAAATTAATAATAGATTTATTAGTTTCGTCTAACGCAAACATTTTGACAGCGGCTTCATTGATATCAGATAACTGAAAGTTACTATCCAGAAGAAAACAGGCTAAAGGCATTGCATCCAGAACAAGCCTTGTACGGTTATGTTCGCTTTGAATCCTTGCCGCATCAGCCTGTTCTTTTGCCATTCTCTCAATATCAGTAATATCCTGCACTACCCGGATAATCCCCGCAGATTTTCCGTTTAAGTCCTTGAGCAGTTCGGTGTTGGCCTGATAAGACAGGCCATCTACAGAAAAATATGTCAGCTTTTCTCCGCGCGTAGCGCAGGCCAAACAGCTTTTTTCAGATTCACATATACCTACATCCCAAACTTTGCATGGCTTCCCGATAAGCCCTTCTTTTGTTTTTCCCACAGCATTGAGAGATGCCGTGTTTACAAGCGTTAAATTCTTATCCATACTGATAACGGTAAGCGGCAGCGGTATGGCGTCCAGAATGGACTCGTACCAATGAGACAGTGATTTCGTCTTATTATTTTCATTTCGGATTCTGAAAAGCAAAACAACCATAAGAGCAGATACGCATACAAGCAGCGCGGTAACGCCGATCAGCCACGGAAGCCGCGCTTTTTCCAGCGCCGTCTTATAATCGTAGGTTTTGTTCTGCCATGAATTTGTGATTTTATCAACATCTATTATACGCATCGCCTTATTGATGATGGAGCAAAGGACGACTTCGTCCCTATTGAAGCCAAAGGAAGTTTCAAAAACATCGTCAAACACAAAATTGGCTTTATAGCCCGTCAATTCGTAATAGTTTGTTATCGCCATCAACCTTGTCATCCGGCCCATAATGGTGTCAATCTCGCCATTGACCAGTGCGTCAATAACATTGTCCGAGTTTTTATAATTTACAAAATTGGAATGATTGGGAAACCATTTTGGGAAAACTTCGGCCGCGAGCTTTCCGCCAACCATTCCAATCCGCAAATCCATTATCTCTCCGTCCTGTATGTCGTGAAAACTTGATCTGGTCAATAATGCCAAACGTTCTAAAATGTACGGTTTTGACCACAGAAAGCGGCCTTTTAGATCATTGGTACTGGATAAGTCCGCGGACATCGAGACTTCCCCTTTTTCCAGCATACGCAGCAGGTCGCTCCACGCCGCGTCCCGGCCGTTGACTGTTTCAAAGGTAATACCGGTCATCGCTGCGGTACGCCTGAGGATATCATAAGATATCCCCTGCCATTCCCCGTCATGTATATTGTAAAAGCTGACGGGATAATTCCCGCCTTCCGCCACTACCCGCACGATGGGGTTACTCTGTATGTACGCGTGTTCCTCTTCGGTAAGCTGTGTAAACAACTTGCGCTTCAAATACGCATGATACCCTTGCGTATACAAACCGGACAAATACTGAAACAAGTCATCCTCCAGCGCCTTTTGCACGAGCGAGATAATCGCTTCAAGTTCCGGATTACGCGCCGTCATTGATACTACGCTGTATGTAAGAGGGAAAAAATCCTCGACAATGACATCGCCGTAAATGTCAAAAGCGGCTTCCACATGATATTCCTCTAAAAAAGCGTCGGCCTGTCCGCTTTTAAGCGTATCATAAATCGTTTTGTAATCATTCGCGAAGACGGCTTCCATGCTGTCATACTTATTCAGGGAAACAATGCGGTTATACGTAGTGGAGTCTTTATAAAAGACAAAACGCGGCGGGCGTGTCTTTTCGATTTCAGAAATGGGAACGCTGTTCGCAAGCCGTATAATCTTCACCGCGCGCTGGGCAATAGGGTCTGTCATATAATACTTCAGCTTACGTTCTTCGATAGGCGTCAGATCGCCGGCAAAATCAATTTCCCCAATCTCAAAGGCCGCAAGTAAATCACCCCATTCATAAATCTCTACGTTAAATGGAATATCAAACAGCTTGCTTAAAGCTTTGCAAAGCAAAACGGAAAAACCGTTTATTTCGCCGTTTTCATCATAAAATGCCTCAACGCTCTGAATCATCCCGTAAACAAAAGAATCTCTGTGTCCTTTAAGTTTCTCTACGGCCTCAATTTCATCTCTTGTTACGCCGGGAATATCGCGGAACGAATGGTATTTCCATTCCCCGTCTGTTTGAGCTTTCCTGCCAAAGGGCACTTTGCTGCAGCCTGAAAACGAAGACAGCACAGCAACGAGCAGAATAATTCCGGTAATTCGCCCTATGATTCGCATAAGATTCTCTCCCTTTTACAAATTTGTTCCGCCGTCATACCTTGTCCGGTGTCGCTCACACTGAACACAAGCGTTACAGTCCCGTCTGTATGGCCGTCTTCTCCGGTTTTGACGGTTACAGAAAGTACAACTTCGCCTTTGGAAGTATATTTAAATGCGTTGGAAAGGAGGTTGTTCAAGACTACCGCCATTGCAAGGGCAGTGAAAATATTTATTAACAAGGATGATTTTTTCATAGGTCTTTGTCCTCCTGATACGGAAAAAGATTAGCGCGGCAAATGACTGCCCCTTCCTGAGTCAATTTCGTCTAATTGCTCACGCAGATCGTTTATAAAGTTTTCCGTCTCGTTAAGCAACACGCCGTTAAGTGTTGTTACGCCGGCAAAATCGCCCGCTTTTGCCAGCGTTTCCAGATTTTCGGCTCTCATACGTATGTCACCGGCAGATATCCAGCCGCTGATTGATTTTAGTCCATGTACGCTTATGGCGTATTCAGGCAAGGTTTCTTCCGTAACAACGCGTAACTTGTCCAGTGTTTCCGGAACGTTATTGGCATACGAGCGCAATGCCGACAAATACGTTTCTATATCGTCATCAAAAAAAGCAAGCCCGCGTGCGGTATTTAACCCTGCTATATCATACAAAGCTTCCCTGTCGTTGGCTTGCTGCCGTCCAGCCCCAAACTGCGCTTCAAATTCCTCTTTTTTCGCCTGAGTGGCTTCCTTTACTTCGGGCGTCTGTTTGTCGAAAATATACTCATTCAACGACATATCCAAAATGCGCATATCAATTGGTTTGGAAATAAAATCATCAAAGCCGTTTGTCAAAAATATATCTTCCTGCCCAACCACGGCGTTAGCTGTCAGCGCGATAATGGGATGCGAATATCCCATACTGCGTATAATTTTTACCGCCTCTATGCCGTCCATGACAGGCATCATGTGATCCATAAAAATAATGTCGTATATATTACCGCTCTTAATTTTTTCAATAGCCTCAAATCCGTTTGGGGCGGTATCGATTTTCATTCCGTAAGGAGTCATAATCAATTTTGCCACATACAGATTCGCTTCCGTGTCATCCACGAGTAAAACATTTCCATAAGGCATATATTTTCTAATAATCTGAGTTCTTTTCACCTGTGCCGCACTGGTAACACGCCTATGGTTTAAATTTTCTACCAGTTTCTTGCTCATAACGGTGTGCGAGCCGTCGGCCGTGCCGTTCAGCTTCTGCGGAAGTTTTACGGTAAATACAGACCCCTTTCCGACCTCGCTCTCCACGTTTATACTGCCGTTCATCATATTCACCAAACTTCGTGTTATGCTCATGCCCAGCCCTGCCCCTTCAATCTTCCGGTTCGTGTCCATATTAAAGCGCGTAAACCGGTCAAACAGCCTGCTAATTTGCTCTGCGGTCATACCATGACCTGTATCGCGCACGGCGAACATAAGCATTACATCTCCGCTTTCTCCTATTTCGGCGCCTACCGAAAACACAATCTCCCCGTTATCGGTATACTTAAACGCGTTGGAAATGAGGTTATTCAAAACCTGCTTTATGCGCAATTCGTCGCCTACAAGAGTTTCCGGAACGTTTTCACCTACTTGAAGATTAAATTCAAGGGGAGAACTGGCAAAGCGCAATTTGTTTAATTGAATAACCTCATCAATTAAGCTTGCCACATCATATTTTGCGGGCTTTATTTCCAGTTTGCCCGCTTCTATTTTTGACAAATCCAACAGATCATTTATTATGCTTAACAGTAAATCTCCGGAAAAATAAATTCTTTCAAAAGCTTCCTTTAGGCTATTCGGAAGCCGCTCTTCACGAAGCTGCATCTCGGTAATACCCATGATCGTGTTCATGGGTGTACGTATTTCGTGGCTGACTGTGGCAAGAAAGTCGCTCTTCTGCTTGTTTTCAGTGTCCGCTTTGCGCTTTGCCTTATCCAAGCTTATAAAGATGACGCTCAAAATTACTGCCGCCAAGAAAGTCAGGACGCTAATAACCAATATCATAGTATACATATCCTGGTAAAAGTCCGCTTCAGGTATTGTAAGTCCAACATACCATCTGTTATGAAGCCGCCGGTTAAACAGGATAGCTTTTTCACCTTTATAACTCTTATAGTGGTGCATTGACACTGCCGAATTCTGCCTTAATACATCCACAATCCCCTCGAAACGGGGTATTTCATACATGGGGATATTTATAAAGCTTTCGTCCGGATGAATAATAAAGACCATGTTTTCATCCATCATCCACCCGAAGCCGTTTTCTGTTATGTGCTTGTCGGTAATGAAGTCTTCGATGAAAGTCAACGGAACGTTCATGCTTACCACAGCAAGAGGCTGCCCCCGCTCGTCAGTCAATAAGCGCGAATAGGTAGTTACAACCGTCCGCGAACTGTTATTCATATCAAGATAGTCTTCTATGGCTATAAAAGGCGGTGTAAGAGCAATTTTACCGCCGGCTTCTACAGCCGCTTTGTACCAGGGGCGCTCCTTCGGATCAAAATGGTCTTCCTCCTTCGGTACCCATCCGCCGCCGTCATAAAAAACATCAAGAGCCTCGAAATAACCTAAAATAGTGTAATAAGTAAAGTTACGCATCCGCACTTTATATTCGGGGGAGGAACATTCCGCCATATAAGCTTTTATCGCTTCAAAGCTTTCCCCGCGCCGAAGCATACTTTGTATGTTTTCGGATATATAGCCAAACGGAATTTCCGGCGTCTGCAAAGCGCTGGATACGCTTGTTTGAACCCAGTTAACCGTGTCGTCCACATTCTGTTGAAGCCTGTTATTTAACGTACGGCTCATAAAAAAGCTTGTTGAAAGAACCACCAGAAACGACATCAGAAACACCATAAGCACCTGCACATATATCCGCTTTACCGGCTTTCGGCTATGGCTGCTCTTTTTTAATATTTCGCTCATCTTAACACATCACCTTCCACTTTGAATTAACAGGGAACCACTTATTACTTAATAGTCTCTAATTATTACCAACTTCCTCTAATAGTTCGTTTATAAAGTTTTCCGTTTCGTTCAATAATATGTCATTCAGCGCTGTTACGCCTGCAAAAACACCTGCTTTTGCCAGCGCTTCCAGACTGGCGGCTCTTGCCTGTATGCCGTCAGCGGATATCCAGCCGCTTATTGATTTAAGCCCATGTACATTTACCGCATATTCCGGCAAGGTTTCTTCCGTAACAATGCGTAACTTTTCCAGCGTTTCCGGAACGCTTTTAGTATACGAACGTAATGCCGACAAATATGTTTCTATGTCGCCGTCGAAAAGAGCAAGCCCCCGTCCGGTATTCAGACCGGATATATTGGGCAAAGTTTCCATGTCACAGGCTTGCCGGACTTTCAGCTGAGACTCAATCTTCTCTCTTTCCAGTTCTGCCGCCGCTAAAACATCAGGCATCTGTTTGTCGTGAATATACTTGTTGAGCATCACATCCATTAGGCGCATATCTATTGGTTTGGAAATAAAATCATCAAAGCCGTTTTCCAGGAATATATCCGCCTGTCCGACAATGGCGTTAGCTGTCAACGCAATTATGGGATGCAAATATTGCAGCTCGCGTATAATTTTTACAGCCTCTATGCCGTCTATCACCGGCATCATGTGATCCATAAAGACGACATCGTATACGTTTCCATTTTTTATTTTATCAATAGCCTCATATCCGCTGTCGGCTGTGTCTATTTTTAATCCGTAAGGTGACATAAGCAATTTTGCCACATACAGGTTTGCTTCTGTATCGTCCACAACCAGCACGCTGCCATAAGGCATATATTTGCGTATTATGCGCGCTTTTTTAACCTGCACCGAGCTGACGACCCGCTTCTTGGCTAAATTTTCAACCATCTCCCTGCTTATTACAGCGTGCGAACCGTCGGCCTTGCCGTTCAGTTTCTGAGGAAATATAACTGTAAATGTTGAACCTTTTTCCAGTTGGCTTTCCACATTTATACTGCCGTTCATCATGTTCACCAAGCTGTATGTTATGCTCATGCCAAGCCCGGTACCTTCAATCGTGCGATTTTTTTCCATATTAAAGCGGATGAAACGATCAAACAGCATAGATACTTGCTCTGCGGACATACCTTGTCCTGTGTCGCGCACAGCAAACACAAGCGTTACGTTTCCGTCTTCTTCTGTATCGGCGGTTACCGAAAGCTCAACCTCGCCTTTGTCGGTATATTTAAACGCGTTGGAAAGAAGATTATTCAAAACCTGCTTGATTCGCAGTTCATCGCCGATGAGAGTTTCCGGAACATTCTCTCCGACTCGCAGTTTAAATTCAAGGGGAGAGCTGGCAAACCGTAGTCTGTTTAATTGGATAATTTCATCAATTAAACTTGCCACCTCATATCTGACGGGTTTTATTTCCAGTTTGCCCGCTTCTATTTTTGACAAATCCAACAGATCGTTTATGATGCTTAACAGTAAATCTCCGGAATAATGTATTCTGTCAAAGGCTTCCCTTGTATTTTTCGAAAGCCATTCCTCATGAAGCTGCATTTCGGTAATACCCATGATCGTATTCATGGGCGTGCGTATTTCATGACTCATGGTTGCCAGAAAATCACTCTTTTGCTGGTTTTCAATGTTCGCCCTGTGCTTTGCTCTATCCAGTCCTACAAGAATGGCGCTCAAAATTGCTGCCATCAAAATGCCCAGGGTACTTACAACCAGCATCATGATTTTCATGTCTTTGTAATAATCTATTTTAGGTACTATAAGTCCAACAAACCATCCGTTATCAAGCTGCCGGCTGAACATAAAAGACGGCTGCTCTTTATAGCTTATAAATTCTGCCTTTGATACCTCATAATTATGCTCCAGTTCAATTACAATTTCATTAAAAGTGGACATCTCATACATGGATTTACCAAGAAAGTCAACATTCTCGTGAATAATAAAAACCAAATTTTCATCCATCAGCCAGCCAAAACCATTTTCTGTAATATGCCTTGTGATAATGTAACCTTCGAGATAATTTAACGGAACATCTATGCCCACTACTGCAATAGGCTGTCCCCGCTCGTCAGTTAATAAACGCGAATAGGCGATGACCGCTGTTCTGGAATTTGCGTCGATATAGGGCGATACAATCGCGGTTTTCCCGTTAGCCGCAACAGCCGCAATGTACCATGGGCGCTCCTTCACAATAAAATTATCCGCCTCTGTGGGCGTCCATCCCCTGCCGCTGTAAAAAACATCATAGTCATAAAAATAACCGTAAATACTATGCAAGGGAAAATTAAGCATCCGCTCCTTATATTCCTGTGAAACACATTCCGCCATATAAACCTTTATGGCTTCAAGGCTTTCCCCGCGCCAAAGCATATTCTGAATATTTTCGGATATATAGTTCAAAGGCAATTCCGGCATCAACAGGGCGCTTGATATAATTCTTTGAATCCCGTTAATGGCGTCTTCTGCATTTTGTTTAAATCTTATATTTAACGTACGGCCGATAAAGAGGCCTGTTGATAAAACCATCAGAAAAAACAACAGGAACACAAGCATCACCTGCATATATATTCCTTGCACTTTCTTACGACTCTGGCTGCGGCTGCTTTTTTGCATTAACCCGCTCATCACTTTACCTCCACTCACGCTTTAGCTTCTCAAGGATTTCCAGAGCCGTATCAAAATTAAAATCTTCCATCTGCGCTATCATCTCTTCGCTTTTGGGCATTGCCCTAAGAGCGTCAATCAAGTTCAGACACTCCGGATTGCCGGAATCAAGCAGCAGTTCCAGTTTATTTATCAAAACTTGTTTTCCTCTCGTATCAATATTACCGCGCGGGACAGCCGCACTTCCGGGTTTTTCGGCTTTGTCAACGGCAAATTCCTTTAACGCCGCGTCCAATTCAACCTTTAAAGTATTGAGTTCATCCGGAGTCGTCAAATCTTTTTCGTTCTTCAGCAGATTTTCAATATCCTGAGCGGCTTTTTGCAGACCCGTCTTGCCCAGATAGCCGGCGTTACTTTTCAGACTGTGCGCCAGTCTGTTAGCCATCTTAATGTTACCCGCATTAATAGCACTGACAATTTCATCATATCTGTTTTGATTCTCGTTAATAAAATTATGAATCAGCCTTTTCCTGAACTTTTCATCGGATTCGGCGAGCGGACTATCGCCCGAGGTGCTGCCATCGGCGCCGGTGCTAACGGGTGTCAAATATTTCAGCAGACATTCCCACAGCTCATAGGAGGTGAATGGTTTTGTCAGGCAGTCCTTCATTCCGTGTGCCGTGTATTGTTCCCTGTCGGCCGGCATTCCGTTAGCTGTCATGGCAATAATGGGCGTGTGCGTATCTATTTTTAAAATTTCAGCGCCCGCCTCCAGTCCGTCCATTACAGGCATTTGGATATCCATAAAAATCAAGTCAAAGGGCTTCCCGCCATTTTGAGCGCGGCGCTTGAACGCTTCCACGCCTTCCACACCGTTTTCCGTTACGACTGTCTTCAGCCCAACTTTCGCAAGATGATCACGTATGATATCCTGATTCATCTTATTGTCTTCACACAGTAACACTTCCCCGTTAAAAACGGGTTTTTCCATACGTTTCGTATCCTTCATATCTCACGTCTCAGCTCTTTTAACACTGGCGTCATATAAACACACTCTGTTCCTGCCCGTTTTCTTGGCAGTGTATAACGCTTTATCAGAGCCGGAAACAAATTCATTTAACACACTGTCCTGTGTTGGCATATGAGAATTTATACCAATACTGATGGTCATTTTTGTAACTGTACCGTCGCTTAAGGGAACATCCGTACATTCCATGCCTTTACGCAAATCTTCGCCAACCTTCAAGCCGGCCTGCTCGTCCGAGTTTGGCAGCAGCATGACAAATTCCTCGCCGCCCCATCGTGCGGCAAAATCTCCCCCGCGTGTGGCTGTTTTCCCCAAAATACCTGCGATAGTTATCAGGGCTTTATCTCCCTGCTGATGTCCGTATTTATCGTTATAGCGTTTAAAATGATCAACATCGATCATTAATAAGGTAATAGGCTGTTTTTCCCTTATCGCCCGTCTCCACTCCTCGTTCAACCGGTTATCAAACGCACGCCTGTTTGGTATTCTTGTTAGCTGATCTGTTGTACTTAAATATTCTATAGTGTGCAGTTGGTTGATAAGCCTTATATGCAACGCTACTCTCAGCTTAACGATCGTATCGTCAAAAGGTTTGTTTATATAGTCCACCGCACCTAATTTTAAGCCTTTTTTTTCGTCCTCCAGACTATTAAGCCCTGTAATAAAAATAACGGGAATATGCCTCGCCTTATCCGATTTTTGCAGGACGGAAAGCACCTCATACCCATCCATACCTTGCATGAGAATATCCAGCAAAATAAGATCGGGTAAAAATTTTTCGGCTTTTTTAATAGCGGACATCCCGTCTTTTGCGGTATAAATCGTGTACTCCGGCTGCAAGATGCGTGATAAAACCATTAGATTCGTGCTGTCGTCATCGACAACAAGCAAAGAGTTTTTTTCCTCCACCATGCTCATATTCCACATCCTTTTTAAGCTTGAGCTTGGGCGCGATAGGGTCAATTATTTATGTAAACGCGCTATTTATGCCTCACAATAAATAACTCATACTCATTGTAATATTATACCATATTATATGATATACAGCAAGAGGAAGTGATTATTATTATAATGCCTAAAACATATTACAATATACATTTTTGGAAAATGAATATTAAAAATAGCCGGTAAATCATTGGTTTTTAATCGAAAATGAAGCATTCTGCTGTCTGTATTTCACACTACTTGTAATTGCATAACGTGTGGTGGGATTAAATACGCTTGCAGATCGACATAACGATGGCTTGTGTAAAGCCTTTTTAGGATTTGTGTCGTGATAATAGCAAAATGTTTGTTCCTATGTTAGATGTAACATGTGCATTTCACCTAACGACACTAGTAAAAAGTGATAACAGGCGCCAAGGCACATTTTTACGGTTTGCGGTCACGGAGGAAAAGACAGTTTTCGTACTAAACCCTCCGTGTAACTCCGGGCTGTCCAACGGACAGCAGTCCTCCCGTGTACTCCGTGGTTAAGTTCTTCTTTCATACGTTTGTCATGGTGCGGCAGATACATGACGCTTTACTCAAAATAAAAAAAAGTATATAAAAAAATATGGCAAAACAGAAGAAACGTTGTGATTGGGGCGAAGGGCCCGATTTTTACAGGGAATACCACGATACAGAATGGGGTGTGCCGGTTTACGACGACCGCAAACAATTTGAATTTTTGGTGCTTGAGTCCGCCCAGGCGGGGTTAAGCTGGAGTACCATACTTAAAAAACGGGAAAATTACCGCAAGGCTTACAACGGATTTGACCCGGTAAAAGTCGCCAAATACGGCGAAAAGAAAAAAGAGGAACTTCTCGCAAACAGCGGTATAATCCGCAACCGGCTTAAAATTGAAGCTTCGATAAATAACGCCAAATGTTTTCTGGAAATCCAAAAGGAATTTGGCAGTTTTTCCGATTATATCTGGAGCTTTACCAAGGGCAAACAAATTAACGGAAAAAGAAAAACCCAAGCCCGGATACCGCCCAGAACCGAATTATCCGACTGCGTTTCCGCTGATATGAAAAAACGCGGCTTTAAATTCCTTGGCAGCATCATTATGTATTCCCATATGCAGGCGGTGGGGATAGTTAATGATCATGTAACAGCGTGCTTTCGTTACAGGGAAGTTATGCGATAGGCTTTAATATATGTAAAATTAATTCGCTCTTCGCAAAGCGGCGGTGGGCAGTTGCCATTTGTTAAATGCCACACCTATTTTACATTGAATTATTTATACAAATCTTCAGCATTGTATAATAAGTCAATTATTTCAACAAAAGCCCCCAATACTTCTCCATTAGACTGTTCTGTCCCGGTATTTTTAATTTCATCCCTTTGACCGGTTAACAAATTGTCAATTGTTACACTATTCAAACGGTTAAGATTAAATGAATGATCAGTTTTAATAATTAACCTAAAACGGATAACATTCGTTCCATTTGCAGAACACCTTAAAGAACCATCCAATGTATCACCCTTAATGGATTTTGATTCAACAACAGTCTTGAAATTTTCATTATTAGTGCGAAAATTTCAAGCTAAATTCATTTGTCCAGCTTTCGCCGATTTCCAGAGAAATGGCAAATTGCATTAAAATACGGTTTGCCTGATAATAACCGCCCTCCACGGCAGAAAGCAGGCATCCGGAAAACGGCTTGGCAGAACCAAGCAGAAGCTGCACCTCATTGTTAATATCCAGAATTTTAAAGCCTTCGGCTTTTAGACCTTCGGTCTTAAGGCTTTCGGCATTGTTCAAAACAACTTCCGCAGCAACATCCTTCCCTTCCGGGTCCGTGGTGTAAAAACGGGCAAACTCTTCGCCGCTGCCGGCAAACGAAAAATCAATTTCCGTAACAAGGGTAAAGTTTTCCGGCGCCTCTCCTGAATTTTTTAAAACATAATTTACGGAAAGAACGTCTTTTTTTAGCAGATAACATTTTTCTAATTCGATGCCGCCGTAGGGGATGTCAGCGCCGCTGACCGGCAGTTTAAAACTTGATTTTCCCTTGCGATCCTGCAAGACCTCTTCAAACTGTTCGTTAAAACACAGGCGCGAACCCTGAGGAAAGCCGTTTTTAAAATCGGTTTGCACGGGAGACAACACATCCGCAAAAGCCGTCCGCCTGTCTTTCGCGCAGCCGCAAGAGCCGCAGTCAAGGTAATTCCAGTCTTTGGGCAGATAATCAAGTTCAAAAACACTCGCGCCTTTTTGCTGGATGTAGCAGTTTATCCTCGCATCCTGAAACAGATATTCCTTAAC
>JAIRUC010000038.1 GCA_031254615.1 Treponema sp.
ATGCATGTTCAGCGCACGAAGATTCCGGGCGTTGTCGAGGGAATCGGCGGCTTTGGCGGGTTGTTTGCGCTTGGGAAAATGGGCGGCTGTGAGCCTGTGCTGGTTTCCGGCACGGATGGGGTAGGGACAAAGTTAAAAATAGCTATGTTGACTGACAAGCACGATACGGTAGGAATTGACTGTGTTGCCATGTGCGTAAACGACATAATCTGTGCAGGCGCGAAACCTCTTTTCTTCTTGGATTATATCGCGTTAGGCAAAAATATTCCGGAAAAAGTTGAACAAATCGTCGCGGGTGTCGCCGAAGGGTGTGTACAGGCCGGATGCGCTCTTGTCGGCGGAGAAACCGCGGAACATCCCGGAATGATGAAGGAAGACGAATACGACATCGCCGGTTTTTCTGTAGGCATAGTAGAGAAGTCAAAAATACCCGATAAAAACTCTGTAAATCAAGGTGATGTCGTCATCGGGCTGGCTTCTTCGGGCGTTCATTCAAACGGGTTTTCACTTACGCGAAAAATTTTTGGAATAGAAAATGATGTTGGCGTACTTGAAAAGCGTTACAGCGAACTTGGCTGTTCGTTAGCGGAAACTCTTTTGACGCCCACAAAAATTTATGTTAAGTCTGTCTTGCAGCTTTTAGAGAAAGTTCCGGTACGCTCTCTGTGCCACATAACAGGAGGCGGCTTTTACGAGAACATTCCGCGCGCTTTCGGCGAAAATGTGGGTGCTGTTATTCAAAAAAGCGCGATAGAGATTCCGCCTGTTTTTAAACTTATTGCCGCACAGGGAAAAATCTCGCAAAGGGATATGTTCAACACTTACAACATGGGTATCGGAATGTGCGTGATTGTTCCCGCGGTAAATGCCGACGAAGCCCTGCGTATACTGCGCTCGTTAGGCGAAACCGCCGCCGTGATAGGTGAAATAAAGAGCGGCATCTCAGGAGTTATTGTAGAATGACACGTATCGCGGTTCTTGTAAGCGGCGGCGGCACAAATCTTCAAGCCTTGATTGACGCGCAAAAAAACGAGGAACTTGGTGGAGGACAACTTGCTCTTGTCATTTCCTCTGTGCAGGGGGCGTTCGCTCTTGAACGAGCGGAGAAAGCTGGAATTGAGACTATCACAATAGCAAGAAAAAAGTTCGACACTTTTGAAGATTTTGACGCCGCTATTTTCGCCGCGTTATCTGAACATAATATCGATCTTGTTGTTCTCGCCGGATTTTTATCAATACTTGGAAACAAAACACTTCAAGCCTATGGAAACAAAATTATTAACGTTCATCCGGCTTTGATACCGTCTTTTTGCGGCAAGGGGTTTTACGGCCTTCGTGTTCACAAGGCTGTTCTTGAATACGGCGTAAAAGTAACAGGCGCGACTGTCCACTTTGTAAACGAAGTGGTAGACGGCGGTAAAATTATTCTGCAAAAGGCGATTAACGTTCTGCCCGGTGATACGCCGGAAACATTGCAGCAGCGTGTTATGCGCGAAGGTGAATGGGTACTTTTGCCGAAAGCCGTGTCTATGTTCTGCAAAGGGGAGATACAATGAAAATTCTTGTTGTAGGCGGCGGCGGCCGCGAACACGCGATAATAAAGGCACTCAAAAAAGATAAGAGGGTAAGCAAAATTTACGCCGCTCCCGGAAACGGCGGAATAAGTTTTGACGCCGAATGTGTGCCAATCAAGGCGGTGGACATCCAAAAAATGACAGAGTTCACCGTACAAAATACGATCGACTATGTTATTGTCGCCCCCGATGATCCGCTTGTTCTTGGAATGGTCGACGCACTTGAAGCAAAAGGCATCCGCTGTTTTGGACCGAATAAAGCGGCGGCGCGAATAGAGGGCAGCAAGGTCTTCTCAAAAAATTTAATGAAAAAATACGGCATCCCAACCGCCGCTTATGAAACATTTTCCGATCCTGATAAAGCCATGAATTATTTAAAACAGAATCTCTCTTTCCCGGTTGTGATAAAAGCGGACGGGCTTGCATTGGGCAAGGGTGTAGTAATCGCCGAAAATCTTGAGCAGGCTCTGGATGCGGTAGATTCATTTATGAAAGAAAAAAAGTTCGGAGAAAGCGGCAGTAGTATCGTAATCGAAGAATTTTTAACAGGGCCGGAAGTTTCAGTCCTTGCCTTTACAGACGGAAAAACCGTCGTACCGATGATTTCGTCAATGGATCACAAACGCGCTTTTGACGGCAACACAGGTCCCAACACCGGCGGCATGGGCGTAATCGCGCCGAACCCTCACTATACAGACGAAACCGCCGCGGTGTGCGAAAAATCGATCTTTCTCCCCACTATCCGCGCCATGCGGGAAGAAGGTTGCCCGTTCAAAGGCTGCCTGTACTTCGGGCTTATGCTCACAGGGCGCGGCCCTGTTGTAATAGAGTACAACTGCCGCTTCGGAGACCCTGAAGCGCAGGCGGTACTCCCACTGTTGGAAACCGGCCTGCTCGAAATAATGGAAGCCGTTACGGATGGCAGGCTTTCAGAAATCGACATCCGCTGGAAAAACGCCCACCTCGCCTGCGTAATACTCGCGAGCGGCGGCTATCCACTCTCTTACAAGACAGGTTTCGCCATTAGCGGCCTTGAATCGGTGGAAAAAAGCGGGGCAGTAGTCTACCATGCCGGAACGGAGTACAGGGAACCCTCTTTTTATACGTCCGGCGGGCGTGTTCTGGGCTTAACCGCAGCCGCCTCCACCCTAAATTCCGCCCTCGAAAAGGCCTACAAAGCCGCAGAATTAATCAATTTTGAGGGAATTCACTACCGCAAGGACATCGGCAAGTACTAATAACTAATTACTACATACTAACTACTTCTTGCTAGGGATTTACATATTTTAATTTATAGATAATAATTAATAAAAGGGTATTTCTTTTATATGAAACGGAATGTTTTTTTGTTTTTCTTCTGTCTTCTTGTTTTCGGAGCCGGTACATACGGACAGGGATATGATTCTCAGGCATTAAGATTTTTTAAAAGCAGCGTAGAAAATCTTATGAACGGTAATTACAACAAGGCTATTGAGGATAGTTCCCGGGTAATCAGGATCGATCCCGATTCCGCTATTACCTATGTCATCCGCGCCCGTGCATATTTTGAAATAGGCGAGATGGATAGGGCAATTGCGGACAGTACGCAGGCTATAAAGCGTGACAGAAATAACATTGGAGCATATACAATCCGTGGCAGTGCTTACGGGAAAAAAGGCGACATTGACAGGGCAATTGCGGACTGGAAATCAATATTAAAAATTAACCCGGACGCTGATGACGCAAAAGTGAATATCGAAAAAGCAGGGCTGCAGAGGGATTTTTAATGTATGGCAAATATTCCTTTTTATGTATCAGGTTTAAAGTTTTCCTGTAAACGCTGTTCAACATGCTGCCGTTATGAATCCGGCTTTGTTTTTCTTTCGCGAAACGATCTTGATAAAATGGCATTACAGACAAATATGGACAACAACAATTTTATAAGCGTTTATTGCCGGTGGGTAACAGACTGGCAGGGGAAAGAGGTTCTTTCATTAAAAGAAAAACACAATAAGGATTGTATTTTTTGGGACTCAGGCTGTATGATGTATGAAGCGCGTCCGCTTCAGTGTGTCACTTTCCCATTTTGGGAATCTGTCATTTCTTCGGTATATAATTGGGAGGCCGCCGCTTCCGGCTGCCCCGGAATTAATACGGGAGAACTGCACAGCGGCAAGGAGATTAAACAGTATTTAGAATTGCGTACAGCGCAGCCTATAATTAACAGGGGGAATGAACTATGAATATACGTTTTTGGGGAGTACGCGGTTCCCTTCCGGCTCCTATAACGCCTGAACGTATTAAAAGTAAAATATCAGCGATTGTAGAGCAGATAACACCCGAAGATATAATGAACGCTGAATGTAGGGAACGGTTTTTGGCAGAGCTTCCTCCGTGGCTTTTTGGGACTGTCGGCGGAAACAGCCCGTGCGTAACCGTTGACTTTGACGATCCCAAAGAATGTATTATTTTTGACTGCGGTTCAGGTCTTCGTGAATTTGGGATGTCTCAAATAAAAGAAAACCGCAGTTCAACCCAATATTATGTTTTTCTCTCACACTTTCATTGGGATCATATACAGGGACTGCCGTTTTTTGGCCCCAGCTATAATCCGTCGGTAAACATGGATTTTTATTCACCCTTTCCGAATATCGAAAAAATATTAAGCGGACAAATGGTAAGTCCGTATTTTCCGATTGGGCTTGACGCTATGGGAGCTAAAAAAACTTTTCATCAGCTAGCGGACAAAGTAAATGTTTCCGGGCGCAGTGTCAGTTTCAAAAAAATGAACCATCCCGGAGATTCTTTTGCATACTGCATCAACGATAATGGCAAGCGGATAATTTATTCTACGGATACAGAGCTTACTTCGGATGATTTTCAGGAGACCGAGGAAAACGTATCTTTTTTTAAAAACGCCGATATGATTATTATTGACTGCCAGTATACGCTGGGTGAGGCTATCGAAAAATATAACTGGGGACACAGCGCATTCAGTCTTGCCGTAGATTTTGCAGCTAACTGGGGGATCAAACACATGGTCATGTTCCATCACGATCCTTATTATGATGATCATAAACTTTACGGAATATTGCAGTCTGCCAGGTGGTATCTGGAAAGAATGAATATAAAAGGAATTGAATTGACCCTTGCCTATGAAGGCCTGGAAATATCCATTTAAAATTAATTTTACGGGGTCTTGATTGTCAAAAAAGAAAAAGCGTAAACCTTTTTCACGCTTACTGA
>JAIRUC010000232.1 GCA_031254615.1 Treponema sp.
ATAACCAGTCGCAGCAGACCGCCGAAGGCGGGCTTAATCGGGCGCGAAGCGTCCGAGGGGTCTTAGGGGAAACCCCTAACAAGCGGAGGGAGTGTCATTGCACTCCCCCTGCTTGCCAAGTCGATCGGAACGTTCTGATCGCGGCAGTTATCTATCAAAAAAATTAATCGGAACGTTTTAAAAAACAAGCCTATATGAAAGAATCATTCGATAAAAAGTTCCGATTAAAAAGACCAGTTCCATTATAGAATAAATCAACGGAGCCGGTCAAAAATAAAAAGTTCCGATTATATTTTTTTTCGATGCGAACCTCAGTGATAATTATAACGGCAGGGAAAAACCCCTGACTATATATTATCGGAGGAAACATCATGCAAAAAGGTAAAAGGATTCGGCTGCCGGAGCTGATGGCAGAGTATGAAACTGCGCTCACAAAGTGCGGGTTTGGTTACGCGACGCGACTGCGATTACTCCAGCGAGCCGCAATGATCATATCCATACACGAACGACGAGGAAAGGAATTCTTTGACGGCGAAATAATCGTAGAATATATTCGCGATATAAACGACCGTTTTTACAATGGGGAAATTACAAAGAAACACAGTAAAGTACTTCATCGTGAAACGGAGCGGTTGCTTTGGTTTGCTGAAAGCGGCGAAATTAAAATGCCGAACCCACAACAAGGCGCAAGGCAAACTCTGACATCAGAGTTTGAACGGATAGCCGAAGGATATTTATCTTTAGATATGCACCCGAATACCCGAAACGACGCCCGTTGGATTACATATAAATATTTTTCATGGCTTTCAGATCAAGGCCATGAGGATTTAAAACGTGTAGGCTCTTTAGATATCCAAAGGTTCATGTTGGATTGTTCCAAGAAAATGTCAATGAATTCCATACATGACGTAAGGCTTCACCTTGCCAAGCTATATGTTTATCTGTATGAATCCGGACAATCGGAATCATCATATCAAGCATTGTTTTCATTCAGGATAAAACGCGAGAGCAAAATTCGCTCGGTAATAACGCGTGATGAAATCGCTAAGGCGCTTGAAAATATTAATCGCAGTTCAATCGCTGGTAAGCGTGCGTATGCCGTTATGATGCTTGGTGTTGTATTAGGGCTTCGTGCGTGTGATGTGGCGAACTTGAAATTAGACGATATAGATTGGATTAACGGAGAAATAAAAATCCTTCAACAGAAAACGGCGGTGACAGTCATACTGCCATTGACAAAAGATGTAGGCGAAGCGTTAACGGATTACATATTAAACGCCCGCCCAAATGTTGAAACCAATCATATTTTTATTAAACTGACGGCGCCTTTCGAGCAAATAAAGTCAGCAGTAACAATTGGGGAAATATTCCGGGACTGTTGTAAAGCTGCCGGTCTCGATTACGGTAAACAATATCACATGCTGCGCCGTTCCCTTGCTACATCAATGGTTACGAACGGCGTTTCTATATACAACATAGCGCAAGAACTTGGTGACGAAAATATTGATTCGGTAAAACCGTATATTGCATTGGACAGCATACACCTGAAGTTATGCGCGTTACCGTTTTACGGCATCGCTCCGATTGGAGGCGCCTTCTGTGGATAACTTTAAAAGCGGTTTCGCAGATAAGCTTGATGCGATGTTGGAATATCGCACGGCACGCGGATATAAACGTGAAACATATCTGCGAAGCCTGATCAAATTTGATAAATTTTGCGTCCTGCGTTTCCCGCAGGCAAAGGAATTAACGCGCGAAATAGTCCACGCGTGGGTAGATAGCGCAGTTGTCACTCCCCGCGGCCTTACAGGCGCAGCAGCTACGATTCGCCAGTTCGGTAAATATCTTAACGCTGTTGACGAGAACGCTTATATTTTACCCGATAAGTACTCACCGAGCAGGACAGCATTTATACCATATGTTTTTACGGACGATGAATTATCTGCGCTCTTTACAGAGATTGATCGATTACCATCGAATGGCAGTAATTCATTCTTCCACGAAATCGCTCCCGTCCTGTTTCGTTTAATCTACACCTGCGGCTTGCGTCCTAATGAAGGGCGTGAATTGCTGACGGAAAACATAAACCTTGTTTCGGGTGAAATATTCATCAGGAAAACCAAACAGAAAAAAGAGCGGATCGTGGTAATGAGCGATGATATGCTGTCCATGTGCAGACGGTATGACGTAAGAAGAAATATCATTTTTCATAGCAGTCTATACTACTTCCCGGCGGATGACGGCAATGCCCTTGAAAGCGCAAAAATACTTGCTGCATTGAATAAAGCGTGGACTGCCGCTACTTGTACCCCGCAAAATCCTGTCCCTCACTCAATTCGTGTTTATGACCTTCGTCATCGCTTCGCATCGGCTTGTTTAAATCGTTGGCTTGATGAAGGGAAAAACCTAATGGCAATGCTTCCGTACCTGCGGGCTTATATGGGACATGGTAACTTATCGGAGACCGCTTATTATATACACATCCTGCCGGAAAACCTTGTTAAAACGCCAGCGATTGATTGGAGCATTTTCAACGCGATGTTCACGGAGGTGGCGTTATGACTAAATTCGGAAATAGTACACTTTTTAATCTTATACATGACTACTTAAAAATATATTTACCGAAACAACGGAGACTTAGCCATAATACAATCCGTTCATACCGCGAGGCATTGGAGCTTCTGGTTGACTTTATTAAGGTGTTAAAAAGAATTCCTCTCCAAGACGTTACATTCGAGATGCTGACTATCGAAACCGTTACCGCTTATCTTGATTATATTGAAAACGAGAGAGGGTGTTCTATTCCTACTCGTAATACTCGACTCGCGGCAATAAAAGCTTTTCTTGAATATTCGGCGGACAGAGACATTACGACAACCGTTGTTTTAAATAACATAAAGAAAGTTCCGATGAAGAAACCTGATAATGTTACTGTCATCGAGTATATGAGCATGGCGGCAATTACTGCGATTGTAGAGCAGACCGATGTAACGTCGCCAAAGGGGTTACGCGATAAAGTTTTTATGATTCTATTGTATGACACCGGAGCAAGGATTCAGGAAATGATTGACATCAGATTATGCGACCTGCGTCTTGGAAAGACATCAACCGTTTTACTTCATGGCAAGGGAAGAAAAATTCGTTCGGTGCCTCTTATGGAAAGAACAGTCCAACACCTTCGGAAATATCTTTCGGTGTTTCATAATGACACGTCATTATTAGCGGAAGTTCCGTTATTCTATTCCGATATACATGGACATCGTAACCCGTTGTCTGACAGACGTATCAGATATTTACTTACAGATTACGGAAACAAGGCCCGTGAAATATGCCTTGACGTTCCCGAAAATGTACACCCGCACCTTTGGCGGCACAGTCGCGCCATGCACTTGTATCAACAGGGAATGGATTTAACTCTCCTATCGCAATGGCTCGGTCATTCCAATATCAAAACAACCTTGATTTATGCGTATGCTGATACCGAACAAAAACGCAAAACCATCGCCGCCGCGACTCCGGACGATAACCTTTTATATGCAAAGCTTTCGCCGGCGCGGTTCACCGTTTCTGATGATGATACACTAAAACGCTTAACAGGATTAAGGTAACTTCATCGAAAAAAAATATAATCGGAACTTTTTATTTTTGACCGGCTCCGTTGATTTATTCTATAATGGAACCGGTCTTTTTAATCGGAACTTTTTATCGAATGATTCTTTCATATAGGCTTGTTTTTTAAAACATTCCGATTAATTTTTTTGGAAGATAACCAATACGGTAAATGCCAATATCGACGATTTATTTTTACGGTATAAGCCATTATCGGCGCTTTATTTTCTTAGAGTAAATATTATAATCGGAACTTTATTTTTTATTATTTATGCAATA
>JAIRUC010000146.1 GCA_031254615.1 Treponema sp.
CCGACTGGCCTGTACCATTAGTGTCCAGCATCTCCGCCGCCGCTTTCTCAAGAACAGGCACGGGAAGAGCCGAAGGCCCTGGTGAAAAATTGTAAACTCTCATGTTTTTCTCCTAAAAAAAGGGATTTGATTTTCTTACAAAACTCGGTTAGTTTTGTAAGAAAATCTGAAAAACCGGTCTAAAGCCCGATTTTTCATATAAATCTAAGGAAGCTTTTCCAAAAACTGAAGTTTTGGAAAAGCCTAAAGTAACTATACATAATTTTTGGTGGTTTGCCAAGAGAGGGATGGGGAGAGCATTGTCGCTCGTGAAATAAATTTTCGCCTTGACGATGAGGTTTTTTTACATTATAGTTTAAGTGCTGGCTGGGGTCGTTTTGGACGTTCAGTCTAGGGGGGCAGGTGCCTTACGACATCTTCCAAACATTAGACACCCAGCCGGGCTTTTACCTTGGTCTTTTCCATAAAGTTATAACACCTATCTGGTTGTTTCCCCGCTCAATAGTTGCGGTAAAAACAGTTCCATTCACCCTTTTAATGAAAAAAAGTTTCTTGTTGCCCATTTTGTCCTGCCCTGTAATTTCCACGGTATCATATTCATTCAAGACAACAGGGATGAAGGCAAAGTCCAATGGGGTTATGTTTATCTGACCTCGCCTGTTTTCATTTTGTCCGTGATGTTTTTTAATATGCCGAACATCGCTGTCAGTTATGAAAACTTTATGTATTTCCTTCCCCAGAAGTTCATAAAGTTTTGTTTTTAGATTGTCCGATAAAGAAAATTCAATTTTTGCTGTTTTAGTGTTTCCCGCCCAAGCGCTTTCGGCCATAGCTACAATTAGTGATGATTCCGGGTACTTTTTTACAAGCTTTGTTTCTTTTTGCATTTTAGTAAACTCCTTAAGAAAAATATCAGACACAAAAAGTGTCTATATATATAGGCGCGTACTATGCGTTTTGCTTTACTCTGGGGGAAAATTTTTAGTATTTTTGTTGTAGTTTGTGAGGGGTTTTCAAGTGAAATGTGTTTTTGTTATATAAGATTATTTAATTTCTCTCTAACTTCTCTTAGTAATTTCTGGACTGTTTTTATTGTTGATTTATTTACAAAAATACTATTACTAAATCTTGGTTTCTTTATTGCCAAATAATAAAAGCCTTTTTCCGCTATTTGTAAATATTTTAATGCCGCAAATAAGTTTATTTTTGTTCCTTCTCCATACAGATATGCTCTGCCAAGACGTTGAGATATACTTGCTGTAATATAATGATCGTTTTGAGAACAATATCTGTATGATTTTTTATACCAGTAGAATGCTGCCTTTATGCTTTTTTTTACATATAAACCTTCTTTGTACATATCTCCAATTTTATACATTGCATTTGAATGATTTAAACACGCAGCTTTACCATAACATTGAAACGCCTTTTTATAATCCGGTTTATTATTACGACCATAGTAATAGCAATAACCTAAGCTATTAAGAGCATCAGCAGTATTTTTATTATCATTAAAATCAATTGGTTTTGTATTAATTGCTTCATTGTAATAATATTCCGCTTTTTTATAATCCGATTCGACAAATTCTGGTTCCCCACCATAATAGAACCATCCCAAAATCAAAAGAGCCTCATTGTCCTTATTTTCAGCAAGTATCTTTAAATATTTAAAGGCTTTCATTTTTTCTGAATGATTCAAATCTTGCATTGAATTTTTAAATGCAAGATTTAAAACTTTTCTCATAGCAAATAAATCACCATCTTCCGCTAGTTGTGAAAGAAGCTCGTATTCATAATTAACGTCTTTGTTTTTCATATATATATCTTAACCTGTTTTTCTTGTTTTTCAAGTAACGCATCAGCAATAGCTTCGCTAATATTAAAATTTGTTTCTGTCCAGAGCCAATTTCCTTGAACATTTGATTCAAGAAAATAAATTTCATCGTTTTTATCTAATACCAGATCACAGCTTGCGAATCTTAAACCAAGTTTTTTTACAAGCTCTATTAATTTTTCTTCAATATTATTTGGCAATTTAAATTCTTTAACTTCATTTCTATTAAGCCGAAAATCAATGGGATTATCCTCTTTATATGGCATTTCTATAGCAAATGCTTTTTTGTCTATTGTTGAAAGAAGCCTACCAGATCGCAATTCTCGCAAAAGGAACATTTTTCCCGGATGAAGCCCTGACACGCTATTTTGAGTATTACGACCCGATCAACAAGGTATCACTGAACGGCAAGACAAGGATAATCATCATGGAGTTAGTAAAAGCAGCGCAGGTAATCGAAAAGTCAGCCGCCGAAATGAGCGGGGCAGAAGCGTGGGCAGCGTTTTTCGAATATTTGACAGACAGAAAGAAAAGTGAGAAAATTACAGAGATAGTAAACCACGAGGGAGGAATAGCGATGGCGGCGAACGCATTATTTAACATCACCGACGATGAAAGAGAATATGCCCGTCTCACCAGCGAGTTGAAATACGAACTCGACCACCAGAGCGATATGTATCATGCCAAGCGGCAGGGACGATTAGAAGCGGGTTTAGAATACGCCCGAAAGATGAAAGCGGACAATATGCCTGTATCTCAGATAAGTAAGTACACTGGACTTTCCGAACAACAAATTCAGGGGATTTAGGCATACATTTTTCCTCATTGCACGGACAGCGTATTTCATATAGAATTAAACTATGGCGGACAAGGTATTTACCGTTCTCGACCTTATTGACCTTGATCTCAAAGAGCATAACTCCCTGAGTCTGCGCTGTATCGGCGGCAGGAAGGGCCTTAGCAATCCAATTGACATTCCCGACCTGAACCGGCCAATGGGCGCAATAATGGGCTTTTTTGAAGATTTTGCCTATCAGAGAATTCAACTCTTTGGCCGCGGCGAAGTCGCCTATTTGCGCCGCTTGGAAAAAGAGGGCGAAACAAAAACAATCGAAGAAATGTTTTCTTACAGAATGCCTTGCTGTATTTTTACACACAGTCTTTCCCCGCACAAGGAATTTTTTGAAATAGCCGAAAAAGCCCAATGCCCGGTTTTACAGACCGAATTAGGCTCTGCCGATTTTTCCAGCAGGATAATGCGTATCCTTTCCAGAATTTTTTCCCCGCGTAAAATTGTGCATGGCGTACTTGTGGAAGTTTACGGACTTGGAATTCTGATACAGGGAGATTCGGGGGTGGGAAAAAGTGAAACCGCCCTTGAGCTTATTCACCGGGGACACCGTCTTGTTGCCGATGATGTCGTAGAAATTAACTGCGTTAACGGAAATACGCTGATGGGAGCGGGCGCAAATAAAATCATCGGGCACCACATGGAAATCCGCGGGCCGGGAATAATCAATATAACCCACCTTTTCGGAGTCAGGGCTATCCGCGACAGAAAACAAATTCAGTTTGTTGTCCAGCTTGAAGAATGGGACTCCAATAAAAATTACGACCGTCTTGGCGCGGAGGATCATACCATCGAATTGTTAGGTGTCAACATTCCGGTAATAACGATACCGGTAAGGCTCGGTCGGAATATTCCCATCATTATCGAGACTGCCGCCATGAATGAGCGGCTCAAATCCATGGGTTATCATGCCGCTAAAGAATTCAACAAGAATATCCTTAAATGGATAGAAAGCGATACTGCGCGTTCGGTTTTCTTTGGGCATGATGACGTAATTTAGGAACATTTTTATGATAGAAAAAATAGTTATAGTTTCAAACAGAGCCGGCGTCCACGCGCGTCCTTCGGCATTATTGGTTCAAACAACAAAAAATTATAAATCCGAAATTTTTTTTGAAAAAGGCTCAGACCGGATTAACGCCAAATCTATCATGGGTATTATAACGCTTGGAGCGGCTTACAATACACAATTAAAAATTATAGCCGACGGCGAAGATGAGGCGGCCGCGGTAGACGCCCTTGTTAAACTTTTTGAAACAAAATTTGAAGAGGAGTAAAAACTCTTTTGAAAAACGGCAAAACCCGCCCTGATTATACAATCGTCAGTATTCGAATCTTGATCCTCATTTATACAATTCTTTGCGTTCTTACAGTTCTGTTCTCCCGCAAATTTTTTATAGATACCCTGCATGACGGCAATGTTCCAGACAGATTGAATCTTATCGTATTTTTAATCATTCCCGCCGTACTGTTGATTATACTGGGAATCTCGGGGTTTGGACTTTTTTCGGACATCATATCGCATCGTTCGGGAAGCAAATTTAAAGCAAGGCTTTTGGCGTACTTTACAATTATTGTCGTCTTTACGGCAACGCCGATAATAATTATAACAGTTAACGGTTTAACTGAAATTGCCCGTTTTTGGCAGAGCATTGACACAGCTTCGGCAACTACGGCGGCAAATAATTTTGTCGCAAATAATTATTTAATGCACACAGAACGATTTGAAAACATACTGAAACAAAACGATTTTTCCGCACGGGATACAAAACTGCCGCCGGATATCGCAGCGGTACAGGTTTTCCGTTTTACGGACGGCAGTTGGCTGGAACGCTCCTTTACAGGAAAAGAACGCTTCAGACTGCTCTCCCCTCCTTCTAACGAAAACGGCTTTCCGGTAAGGGAACTGCCAAGGGACAGGGATACGATCCGTTATGTGCAAAGGCGGAGACAGAACACAATTACCGTTATTAATTACGATCTTGGCGAAGATTTTGATTTGGGAAAGGACGCTTTGGAAAATCAAACCACCCGCTTTGAGACAATAAATTTATTAAGGGCGAATCTGCGCCCGCTTTTGCTGTTTTATTACGGAGTGTTTTTCCTTCCTACCCTGCTTATGACGGTAATTATCGCCATTTCATTCACGCGGCGGATTACCCACCCGATTGTAGAGTTGACCGAAGCGACACGGCGCGTCGCAGAAGGCGATTTCGCCATTCAAATACTATCACGCCGCAATGACGAGCTTGGGCTTCTTATCCGTTCATTTAACGCAATGGTTCAGGATTTGGAAAAATCGCGGGCGGCATTGGAAAAAAAAGAAAAAATTTCGATATGGCAAAACATGGCGCAGCAGCTTGCGCATGAAATAAAAAACCCGCTGACACCCATTAAACTTTCCGCCGAGCGTGTTCTGCGCAGATGGAGAAACAACCCGGAAGAAATCGGCGAAATCCTTGAAAGTTCCATGATGGCGATTATTCAGGAAACAGAAGGCCTTTCTACCCTGCTTAACGAATTCAGGACTTTATCCAAACCGATGGAACCGTCTCAAACATGGACAGTTCTGCGCGAATCTGTAGAAGAATTAATAAATGCCTATTCAACTTCGTACCCGCAGGTTCAATTTGATATTGATCATGTAGATAAAAACATAGTCGTAAAAATTGAAAAACACCGCGTTGCCCAAATTCTTGCAAACCTTATAATTAACGCAATTGACGCGATGAACGGCACAGGCTCAATTGAAATCCGTACGGACCTTGTAAAAAAACGCGATGTGCTTTATTGTAGATTAAGCGTCAAAGATTCCGGCAAAGGTATCGGCAAACAGGATATTCATCTTTTATTTACGCCATATTATACAACAAAAGAATCGGGCACAGGGCTTGGGCTTCCCATTGTTGAACGTATCGTAAACGATCATGGCGGCGCAATTTGGTTTGATTCGGCGGAAGGTATGGGAACAACATTTTACATTGATTTACCCGCGGAAAAAAACGAGGAAGAAAAGTAATGCCCTCAATTCTTATAATAGACGATGAACCCGGAATAAGGTCTGCTCTCGCATCAATTCTTGAAGATGAAAAATACAAAGTCTTCAGCGCGGAAGACGCATTAGCCGGCATTGAAATATTAAAAAGCGAAATAATTGACATTGTTTTCCTTGACGTGCTTCTGCCAAAACTTGGCGGCATCGAAGCTCTGGAAAAAATCAAACAAGAGTGGCCGGCTGTAGAGATAGTTATGATTTCCGGTCACGCGAATATTGATATGGCAGTCCGCGCTGTTAAACTTGGAGCCTTTGAATTTCTGGAAAAACCCTTGTCGCTGGATAAGGTTCTTACAATTTGCCGTAATGCTGTCGCAATTAAAAAACTCAGGGAAGAAAACAAAAATTTAAAAAGAATCAGCAGCATTGCCAGCGAAGACATAATCGGAATAAGCACCCCCATTCGTAACATTCGGGAAATGGTAAAACAGGCGGCGGAAAGTGATGCCCGCATTCTCATCACCGGCGAGAACGGCGTTGGAAAAGAAGTAATAGCAAGGGCAATTCATCAATGTTCCGTACGCGCGGATAATCCCTTTGTTGACGTTAACTGCGCCGCAATACCGGAAAATTTAATCGAAAGCGAACTCTTCGGCCACGAAAAAGGGGCTTTTACAGACGCAGTATCAACCCGCAAGGGGCGCTTTGAAATGGCGCATTGCGGGACGCTCTTCCTTGACGAAATCGGGGACATGAGCCTTTCCGCGCAGGCGAAAGTACTGCGTGTTATTCAGGAACAGAAAATTGAACGCCTTGGCGGCGAAAAAACAATTGAGACCGATGTGCGCATCATTGCGGCGACAAATCAGGATTTGGAAAAAGCGTGCGAAGAAGGGCGTTTCAGGCAGGACCTTTTTTTCAGGTTGAATGTAATACCCATCCATGTTCCGCCTTTAAGGGAAAGAACCGAAGATATTTCCATGCTCCTGTGCCACTTCCTTAAATTATTAAAAATGGAAGTATCACTGGAAGCCGACGCCATTGATGTCCTTGTCTCGCATGACTGGCCGGGAAATGTGCGGGAACTTAAAAATCTTGCCGAACGTATCGCGGTTATGCATCAGGGGGCCAGCATAACAGCTGATGAATTAAAGAAATTACTCAATAAAAAGAGCAAAAAACCTCAAAATAACGCAAATCAGCTCCCAGAAGGCATTTTGGGGCGTAATTATAATGAGGCAAAAGATAATTTCGAAAAATGTTATTTGGAATTCCAACTTTCTAAAAACAATGGTATAATTACAAGAACGGCGGAGGCTATCGGGATCTATCCGAGCAACCTCCACGCAAAACTAAGAAAATACAATATTACCGCGGCAAATGTTAAGGAAGAAACATGAAAGAGTTGACAAAACGTCAAAAGGAATTTCTATCTTATATATCTGATTACTTAGACAAGCATTCGTACCCTCCGACAATAAGGGAAATTGCAGATCATTTCTCAATGTCTGTTAAAGGCGCGCATGATCACATTACGGCTTTAAGAAAAAAAGGCCAGCTTAAACATGAAGACAAACGTCCGCGCACCCTTGAACTTACCAATTCCACAAAAAAAGAAAATTCCACAACTATAGATATTCCCCTTCTTGGAAGCGTTGCCGCTGGCGTTCCTCTTCTGGCGGAAGAAAATTTTGAAAGGAATATACCTGTACATCATTCGTTTCTGAAAAAAAACAAAAAATATTTTGCACTGAAAGTTAAGGGCGATTCCATGTCGGGAGCCGGTATATTGGATGGGGATCTGGCAATTATCGAAAAACAGAGCATTGTCCATAATGGTGAAATTGCAGTGGCGGTCATTAACGAAGCGGTAACATTGAAACGCTTTTATAAAGAAAGTTCAAGAATCCGGCTGCAGCCTGAAAATCCTGCATATAAGCCCACATACAGCAAGGATGTAAAGATTCTCGGCCGCCTTGCCAACGTTATTCGCTCATACTAAATGAACGCTTTTATTTATCTTGGTCCGGAGCTGGGCAAAAAGCAGGACGCTGTTGATTCTGTAAGGAAAAAGTTTTCTAATGCCGAAGAATATGTTTTCTATGCGGGTGAAACTGCGGTAAGCGTAATTGCGGATACCCTGCAAAATCACAGCCTGTTTGCCGAGTCCCGTATTATAATTATTAAAAACGCGGAAGCAATCAAAAAAAAAGACGATATTGAACTTCTTGCCTCCTGCATAAAAAACATTGAAGAAAATACCGTCCTTATTCTGCTTTCGGACGAAAACCGGCTTGCCGCCGGTCTTGAAGACGCAGTCCCAAAAACCAATAAACAGGTTTTCTATGAATTGTTTGAAAGGGAAAAGACGGAATGGCTGCGTCAGTTCTTCAGGCGCGAAGGTTTTAACATAGACAATGACTGTATCGATACAATTCTTGAAATGGTAGAGAACAATACGGCAGCCTTAAAAAGGGAATGTTCCCGCCTTATTTATTTTCTTCATAGACAGGAACTGTCAAAAAACCGGCCTGTTAAGCCGGAAGACATTGAAAAATGGCTTTCGCATAACAGAGAAGAATCGCCTTTTACGCTTTTTTCCCGCATTGCGGCGGGCGATTTTTCCAAGGCGCTGGAATCGCTGGCGGTCATGTCAGGCGCAAAAGAAAGCGCGCAGGGCATTTTGGCGGGTCTTGCATGGCAGTTCAGAAAGCTCCGCTCTTACTTGTCTTTGCTGGAAAGAGGAGAGACAAATAATTATGCCGAATTAAAAAAACTGGGGCTGTCCGCGCCCAAGGTAAAAGATGATTTTGCGGCTGCCGCACGCCGCTACAACGCGGACGCCGTTGACGCGTGTCTTGCGCTTACCGCGGAATATGATATGTTACTGCGCTCTCCTGTCGCTGCTCTTGAAAATATTTTAATGGACAGATATATTCTCGCGATTATTAATATTAGTGCTGCATAAGCCGACAACTAACATTGTTTTAGTGGTTGGACTTCATAAACTCATCTATAGATTTAATTATTTCGTCAAACTCACTGTGTAATAAATACCCGGAAATGTTATTGAGCAAATCTGTTGTCGAAGACGGCCATGTTTTTTCTTTAATTTCTGCCAAAAAATCTTTTGCGGCTTTTTTGTTATAAATAGCAGAGGAAGAACGAATCCCAAGCAGTTTTTCTTTTAAAAATTGAAGGCTTGTATCATCATCACTAACGGCTTCTTTTGCGGCAGTATTTTTATCTTCCATTTCATTAATCACTTCATAAAGCTGTTCCATGAATGACGGGAGTTCTGATAAAATATATTTAATATTATTATCACGACCTGCCCGTTCAAGCCTTGCCGCATGATCCGAAAGTTCATCCTTGCCGATGTTTGCAAGTGCGCTTTTCATGCCATGAGTATTGATGATAAACATTGATATATCATCGCTTGTGCGTCCCTTGTTAATATACATCGATTCCAGTATAGACGCGCTTTTTTTCGCATCACGGATAAAAAATTCAATCAATTGCCGGGTTACAGACGAATGACCATCAATACCGAACTGGCTTTCTTTTTGCCGCCGCGCGTTTTCAATCACCGCAGCCGGCTGCTTGTCGCGTACCAGTTGGTTAAGCGTAGTGTTCAGCTGGCGAATATCTATCGGCTTGGAGATATAACCGTCAAAACCGCTCTTTAAAAACATTTCCGCCTGCCCGGAGAGGGCATTTGCCGTCAGCGCGACAATCGGAGCGGTATAGCCAATATTGCGAATAATTTGTGCAGCTTCAATACCATCCATCTTCGGCATCATGTGATCCATAAAGATAACATCATACACACAGCCGCTTCTGACTTTTTCTATCGCTTCAAACCCGCTCATCGAAACATCTATTGACAATCCATACGGGGCCATAAGTCCCTTTGCGACGTACAGGTTTGTTTCTACATCATCTACTACCAACACGCTTCCATAGGGCATGAACTCCCGCTTTATCTGAACGGTTCTCATTCTGGATGCGCCGTCAAGATTATGATGCATAAGATTATCAGCAAGCTCTTTTCCTATAGTTTCAGAGCCCATTTTTTTCTGCGGGAGCTGTACAGTAAAAGTCGAACCCATACCGCGGGTACTGTCTATGGAAATACCGCCCTTCATCAGATAAATCAAGTTCATCGCGATATTCATACCCAGTCCCGTTCCCTCGGTTCTGCGGTTAGTATCTATATTAAAACGGGAATATTCGCTGCCCAAATTGCTCAACTGTTCCTGTGTCATTCCCTGTCCTGTATCGTTTACAGTGAATATAAGCGTTACACTGTCATCGCCCTTTTTCTCGGAAGTAACAACCATACTAACCATTCCTTCATCGGTATATTTAAACGCATTTGAAAGAATGTTATTAAGAATCTGTTTAATACGCAGTTCATCGCCGATAAGCATTAGCGGCACATTTTCGTCCACTTCCAGCATAAATTCAATCGGCTTGCTTTCATATCTCATTATATTCAGCTGAACAGTATCGTTTATCAGGCTTGCAATGTCATATTGTGCCGGTACAATTTCCATCCTGCCGGCTTCTATCTTGGAAAGATCCAGTATGTCATTGATTATACCGAGCAGCAAATCGCCTGAATTGTAAATTCTTTCCAGCGCTTCCTTTGTTGCATTCGGCAGCATATCATTTTGAAGTTGGATTTCCGTAATGCCCAAAATAGCATTCATAGGCGTGCGAATCTCATGACTCATTCTGGCAAGGAAGTCGCTTTTTGCCTTGCTGTTTTCTTCGGCAATTTCCGCTTTGCGCATTTCTGCAATTTTAGCTTTTTGTTCACGCAGGTCCCTTATATACTCGGTAACGGTATACTCGTCCTTGTGTTTAACGCGGACACAGATAATTTCCGCAGGTATTTGTTCCCCGTTCAGTTTCTGGTGCATCCACTCAAAATTGGAATACCCTTCTTTCAGAGCTTTACCGACAAGCTCAACTCCTTTCTCTCTTGAAGACCTGCCGTCCAACTGATACTCCGGTGATAGCATCCCAAATTTATCGATAAATTCCTGCTTGTCGGCCAGCTCAAATACTCTTACCGCTTCCTGATTACAGTCGGTTAAATTCAGATTCTTATCCCAGAAAAGCGCGCAGAACGGAGCCGCGTCGATCATTATCTGAGTACGCTCATCGGCCTCGCGCATTTTATTCATTTGAACATTGCGGTTTACGGCGCTGCTCATCATTAAACCGGCGGAAGTTAATATGTTGATTTCTTCATGTGAAAACACACGTTCATTGCGGCAGTCGTCAATACTAAAGAAACCCCAAAACCTGCCTTCCAAAAACATGGGGATAATAACGATAGATTTCATGTCGTAATATCCCAGGAAAGACTGATCTTCTTTTGACATACCTTTAAGCGGCGTATTTATATGCTCGCCGCGCAAAAACAACTCTTCCCATTCATTCTTCATGCTGTATGGAAAATGAAGCCCCATAGGAATACTCCTGCATTTTTCGCCGTATTCACTAAGCCATTCATATCTAAGAACAAAATGAGGTTCATCATTAAATACTTCATTGCGCCAGATTTGAACGCGGTCAACATCCAGACAGCGCCCGATAAGCTCAAAACTTCTTATCATCGAAGATTCAAAAGAACTGACATTATTACTAGAAAGAAGAAATGTCGCGGCGCTGTTCACCATATCTAACAGGTGAGTCCGGTGCTCAATCATTTTAATTGTTTTCTTTTGCTCACGCAAATCACGCACATAACCTATAATAATAAATTCGTTTTTATATTTTACCCGGACAAGCATAATTTCACATGGTATTTGTTCTCCATCCAATTTTTGATGTATCCATTCAAAATGAAAAAAACCTTTCTCGAGCGTTTCTTTATTTATTTCACGAAGTCTATCTCTTGAGACTGAACCGTCCGGTTGATATTCAGGTGAAAGTGCATAAAAATTTTCGAAGTATTCCTTCTTACTTTCCAAACCAAACATATCCAAATTAATTTTATTACAGTCGATAACATTAAAATTCTTATCCAAAAAAGTCATAGCTATGGGAGTACTGTCAAACATAAGATGCATACGTTCATCCGAATTAGCCTTTTCTGAGGAAATTCGCATTAACATACCGCCAAGAAGACCGGCAAATACCGCGCCAAGTACAGAAAGACTTATGGCCAGTGTTCTTAAACTTTCATAATAATTATCTCTGGGTGTTACAACACCCATGTACCAGTCGTTATAAAGCCTTTGAATAAATACAATGCTTTTAACTCCCCTGTAATTGTCCGTTACAACCTCGGTAATACTGCCTTCCCGTTGCAGCTCATCTGAATAAAGTGCAATGCCGCTTTTTACATCTTTTAATAAAATATCAAGCATCTTGTCTTCCGGGTGAACGATTACTTTCATATTTTCGTCTAACAAAAAGCCGTACCCGTCATTTGCAAACTGCGTATCAATAGCATAATACTTGATTTTATCAAGAAATATATCCAGAGCGACAATTCCCAGGGGGCTTCCGTCATCATCAAGAAGATACCGAGCAAATGTTAATGAAGTCTCGCCGGAATATACATCAACATAAGGCTGAGTAATGGCAATATCTCCGTGTGCATCTACAGCCGCCGAATACCATGGCCGGCTTGTGGGATCATAGTCTTGTGGAGGCTCCCATCCTTCTACACCGGGCATAAATCTCCCGTCGAAAACATCAAAATATGCATAAAAATTAATAATCCCATGCAGCCGTTTATCCGCTTCTGCCTGCACATAAGCGTTAACTTGATATATATAGCTCTGTATAGCGTCGGCAGTAGCGCCAATATAAATCATTCTCCGCACGGTCTCGGATATGCCCGCAAGCAATGTTTCCGGTTCTTTCATCTCGGCTTTAATATTGGCTTCTGTATAAAAAATTGCTTCCTTTGCTTTATTTTGTAAATTTCTGCGTTCTGCTTTGCTTATAAAAGAATAACTAAAGAGCACCATTAACGCAAAAGCAAGCATAACCGCAAAGAGCTGCGTATACCTTTTTAATACCGCCCGGGTAACCTGCAATATTAACAGCATTATAATCTTGCCCTTACATCTTTAAATTGATCCTTTACCACAAAAAAAACTTCAGCTATCTTCGGATCGTAATGAACACCGGCGTTGTCCATTATTATTTGTACCGCTTCTTCATCCGAAAACGCCTTTTTATACGGGCGTTCGGAAACAAGGGCATCGTAGACATCTACAATAGCCATAATGCGCCCCTGCAGCGGGATATTTTCTCCTTTTAGCCCGTGCGGATATCCCTTGCCGTCCCATCGTTCATGATGATAACCGGCAAACAATTTTGCATTGTGCAAAAACTCTTCTTCTCCTGTTTTGGAAATCATTTCGTCAATTATCACCTCACCTTCTACGGTGTGGGTTTTCATTAACTCGTATTCATCTTCGGTAAATTTACCGGGCTTGTTCACAATAATATCACTAATGGAAATCTTCCCAAGATCGTGCATACGCGCGGAATTAGCTATTTTTTCAACATCCCAATCGCGGATTTCATCAAGATAAACTCCGCGCTCTTTCATTTCTTCTATTAATATTTTGATATAAATTGATGTGCGCTCAATATGACCGCCGGTTCCTTTGTCGCGGTTTTCAACCATGTCCGCTAAAACCGATATTATGTTGTTCTGCAGACGATGTAACTGCGCCGTCCGTTCACGGATTACCTGGTCAATATCCAGATGAGTTTTTATGCGGTTTAACAGCACAGGAGCAGAAAACGGCTTTGTAACAAAATCCACAGCGCCCATTTCAAAACCGCGTGCTTCTACATCCGCGTCGGTGCGGCCTGTCAAAAACATGACAGGAATCTCACGCCAGTTTTCTTTGGACTTGAGTTTCTTTAGCGCTTCAAAGCCGTCCATTTCCGGCATTTCTATATCCAGAAGAATTAAATCAGGTGCAACTTTTCCCAAAAACGCAAACATACTTGCCGCTGACGGCATTGTCATGACGCGGTATTGCTCTTCCAATGCCGTTTCGGCCATTGTCAAATTGGTATCACTGTCATCAACGACAAATATGGTCTTCATAACGAAGCCCTCGTCTTAGAACGGACGTTCTGCCAGATACTTGTACTCCTTCCAAACCCGTTCCGCCTGAACCTTTGCTTTCGCAAGCAGGGCATCGGCGCGGTCGGGATTGGCAGCCTTTAAGCTCTTGAAACGAACTTCTTTGTACATAAAGTCTTCGATGCCGGTGGTCGGATCCTTTGAGTCAAGCTGGAAGGGATTTTTTCCCTGTTCCTTGAGCCGCGGATCATAGCGGTACAGCGGCCAAAGACCGCTTGTTACAACCGCCTTACCCTGCTCAAGCCCCTTGCTCATGTCAATTCCGTGGTTGATGCAGTGCGAGTACGCGATAATCAGCGACGGGCCGTCGTAAGACTCGGCTTCGCGGAACGCTTTAATTACCTGCGGCATATTTGCGCCTAACGAAACTTTGGCGACATAAACATAGCCGTAGCTCATCGCGATTGCGCCAAGGTCTTTCTTGGTGATTTCCTTTCCTGCGTACGCAAACTTCGCTATTGCGCCGACAGGAGTCGCTTTGGACATCTGTCCGCCGGTGTTGGAATAAACTTCGGTATCCATGCACAAAAGGTTTACATTCTTGCCGGAAGCGATAACATGATCAAGTCCGCCAAAGCCGATATCGTAAGCCCAGCCGTCTCCGCCGAACGCCCAAACAGAGCGCCTGACAAAATAGTCAGCTAACGAAACAAG
>JAIRUC010000160.1 GCA_031254615.1 Treponema sp.
CACTGAAATCGCAATCAGTTTTTTCATACAAACTCCTCCTGTTATAATTGCGTTAAGGAAAAAGTCAACGACTTCTTGTGCCCTTATTTACCCGCAACGGACTGTCGAATTTATACGAACGTTTAAATTCGACAGTCTTATATGGATATTTTTTGTTTTTTACAGTATGTTTAGATTAAGGGGAGGTATTTATGAAAAAAATCATTTTTATATCTTTAATTATTTTGCTTCTTAGTATGCCCGTTTTTGCGCAGGAGACAACTAAAGATGAGGGAGCGATTAAATTTATACTCAATTTTACGAATTTTGGTCTTGGGACAAACTTGCCGTATATCACAGAAAATTATGTAGTAGAGGGATCTTTTGAACTGCTAAATTTCGGAATAGAGCATAATGGCTCGCATTTGGGATTAAGTTTCAGCCCGTTTCAAGCTGTTGGATGGATTCAAGGCGGGCTAAATTGCAGCTTTGTTAATGCGTATTTGTACTGGAATGCGCTTGGTTTTTTGGACACCAGATTCTTTATTTCGCCGATAGTTTCATTTCATTATCTGTTTATGGGTGAAGAATTTTACTTTAATAAGTATATATTTTCGGCTGGTTTAGAGAGCGGGATCAGCGCCGTAACCGATAAAATAAAGTACAATATTTTCGCTATTGAAACAGGGTTTCGTCTTATTGAGGGGGAAGCCAGATTTTTTGCCGGGGTAAAGTTTGACTTTATAATGCAATTGCTTCGGAAGCAGGGATTTTTTGATTAATCTGGTTTTTCGGCATGCTCTACTTGCTTTTTTTTCGTAATTATTCTATTATTTTTAATGGCTTTTAGGCTTAAAAACCCCCAGCTGGGGGTGTTTTTTTCAGAATAAGCATAGAGGAGATATTATGGCAAGACCGGTAACGTTATTTTCTGGGCAATGGGCAGATTTACCCTTTGAAAAATTTTGTGAAAAAGTAAAATCATTTGGCTACGATGGTATAGAAATCGCCTGCTGGGGCGATCATCTTGATTTAAAAAAGGCGGCGACAGACCCCAAGTATGTGGAGGAGCGTCAGACTATTCTGAAAAATCATGGCCTGAAAGTATGGGCTATAGGAACTCATTTGATGGGGCAGTGCGTTGGGGATGCCTGGGAGCCTCGTTTGAACGGGTTTGCGCCGTCGAATCTTGCCGGAAAACCCGATGATATTCGTAAATGGGCGATTCAGGAGATGAAATACGCGGCTGCGGCCGCCAAAAACATGGGCGTAAAAATCGTTACCGGTTTTATGGGCAGCCCAATTTGGCCGTATTGGTATTCATTCCCTCAAACCACCGACCAGATGATTGAAGACGCCTACAAACATATACTCAAGTACTGGACACCCATTTTTGACGAATTCGACAAGCACGGCGTTAAGTTTGCGCTGGAAGTTCATCCTACGGAAATCGCTTTTGACTACTATACCGCAGAGCGGCTTCTTAAAGAATTCAAGAACCGGAAAACTCTTGGTTTTAATTTTGATCCTTCCCATTTGATTTGGCAGGGCGTCTCTCCGCAGATTTTTATCAGGGACTTTGCTTCCAAGATTTTACACGTTCACATGAAGGATACGGCGGTAACTCTCGACGGCAAGGCGGGCATACTTGGCTCTTTCTTAACTTTTGGCGATGTCAAGCGCGGGTGGAACTTCCGTTCACTAGGCCATGGCGATGTCGACTTTGAAAGCATTATCCGCGAGCTTAACTCCATTAATTACAAGGGTCCGCTTTCTGTTGAATGGGAAGATTCCGGAATGAACAGAGAATTCGGCGCGAAAGAGGCTTGTGATTTTGTCAGGAATATTAACTTCCCGGCTTCGGATGTGCCTTTTGACGGAGCATTAAAAGCGGAATAACCGCGACCGGCGCCTAAGGATTAGGCGCGTAAAGGACGATTAACTCAGCGGGAGAGTGCTACCTTCACACGGTAGAAGTCACTGGTTCAATCCCAGTATCGTCCATAAAATCAGCTTTGTGGGGTTCAATCCCGGTTTTAGCCCTTTAAATCTATCAGTGATGCCGAATTTGATTCGCCAAAAGAGCTTCTGCCGCGTGCGGCGTAGGGGTTGTTTCGCAGTGTCTTAATTTCCTGACGCAGTTCCAGCATACGCTTGGAGAGCAATTCTTTGTTCTTTGTAGAGCGAATAACGGCTTCGCTTTTTAATTTTTCAAGCGAGGCTTTAAGACCGGGTACTTCGTCGGTATTTTCGGTTCTGGCTGCCGTTTTTCCCGCACCCTGGTTTGAAATGACCGAGTAGTACATTTCTTCAAGCGGGTCTATAACTTTTTGAATCGAGAAAATGTCTGCGACTATTTTTTCTTCGATTTCAACATAGGTTAAAAGGTCTTCCGCGCTGCCGGATTCGATAACGCTTTGCTGTTTTTCCAGCAAGTCCATATAAGACCGGAATCTGTCCCTCTGTTGAGTCAGCAGAATTTTAAAACGTTTTAAAACCGCGACCCTTTGCGCAAGTTCCGCCGAATCAATTTCTGTGTTGATTGTCTCTGCCATTGCTGCCATATCCCCCCCTTCTCCGGTTTAACCGGCAATATTTAGTCCAACTGCCTCACGATTTTCCGGTTCGACAGTATGTACAATTTTTTTCCATGAATCATGCAGTTCCGAAAACATATCCCTTACAGTTTTTATCCTGTCAACATTCTGAGAGATACTTGCTTCCAGAAGCTCCTTGTTAAACCATGAATACAGGGCAAAAAGGTTTTTAGCAATGTCCCCGCCCTGATCAAAATCCAGGGAAACCATCAACTCGGTAATTATTTCCTCGGCTTTCATAATCGCCTTGTTGATTTTTTCTATTTTATCATGGATTTTATTATTTGCATTTTTCAATTCCAGCATTTCGATAGCCAGAGTAAGCTGCCTGATAGCCTCGTCATACAGCATTATGAGAAGCTGTCCCTGACTGGCCGTCTTAATTTTGGTTTCTTTATATGTAGACGATGCGTTTTTATAAGCCAAAATATTCCCCTCAATATATAATATCGGCAGATTATCGTTATTACTTTAGAGGTTGGCGGAAAATAGTTGACTTTTTTGCAAGAAGGGATATACTTAGTATATCCTGAAAAACCGGAGGAAATTTAATGCAAACTACAGTTGTTAAATGGGGTAATAGCCACGGAATAAGGCTCCCAAAGGCGTTTCTTCAAAATATCAAAATTTCAGAAAACGATCTTGTTGATGTAATATTGGAAAAAGAAAAAATTATCATTAAAAAAATGAATGTAAAGGAACATAAAACGACGCAGGAACGTCTTCGCGAATTTTATGGTGTGAATTTTGATAAAAAGCTAACACCTCAAAAAGAAATTGACTGGGGCAGTCCTGTCGGAAAGGAAATATGGTAAAACAAGGTTACATAGTTTGGCTGGATTTTGACCCGCAAACCGGTCATGAGCAGAAGGGCAGGCGTCCGGCATTGGTGATAAGTAATGAATCTTTTAATAATTTTTCAAATTTGGCTATTGTATGTCCAATAACAAATACCAATAAGAAGCATCCTTTTCATGTAAAATTGGACGGAAGAACAAAAACAACGGGCGTTATTTTATCCGATCAGGCAAGGACGCTGGACATTAATGCGCGTAATTATGAGTTTATTGAAAAAATTCCTGATGATATTTTATTTGAAGTTATAGATATTATTAATGGTTTTATTGAAATAGAAAATAAGGGATGAAGCTGCGGCATTGCGCATAACGAGACTGTATTTATATCAAATTCACGGCGTTTTAATAACCAAAAGATGCCGTTCTTCGTTCAGAAAAGGGACGGTGTAGGGGATTGCTTCCCATTTGCCGCAGTCCGCAAGCGGCGACATTTCCTGTTCAATTTTTTCGCGCCGTCCCTTGTAGGCGGCGATGAAGCCCGGTTTTGCGCATGCCTTAAAAAGGGTTTTGAGTAATTTTGAGTCTAACGGCTTGAAGGCGCGAAATGTAACAAGGTGGAAACTTTCCGGCGCGGTTTTTTCCAGTTCCCTTTCTTCTACGACAATGTTGGAAAGACCGAGGCTTGCAAGGCTTGCCTTTGTGTTCAACAAAAAACCAGCCCTGCGGCCCATGCGTTCAATAAGGGTAAAGTCGAAATTTGGCAGTGTTATTGCCAGCGGAATACCGGGCAACCCTGCGCCGGAGCCCGCGTCGGCAGCCTTTATCGCCGCCGCTGCGCCGTTTGCGGCAGGAGCGTTGTCTGCCATGCATAACTCTGTAACAAGGCGGGAGATAATTCCAAGCGGCGCAAGGGAATCGAGAATGTGTTTAATTATCAGCTCTTCTGTGTCTGCGGCGCCGACAAGACCGTATGCGGCGTTAAAAAGTTCAATTTCATTTATGTAGCGGATAAGCTGCGATGTAACTTCTTCGGCGCGGTGGGCGATAAGGCTTTCAATATCCTTGTCGCTTTGCCTTAACGCTTCAATCCCTTCCGATAAAAGAGAGTATTTGCCATTAGATTGCTGCATCTCCGCTCTCTTTTACTTATATATATCGTACCAGATTCTTTTCTTCTATAAAGCCGCTGGTACGGGCTGCTATGTAAGAGCCAAAGGCGCTTAACGTTATATCTATAAAAGCGCCTATTGCCACAAGGTAGAAAGCCAGTGGTTTAAGAATAAGGTAACCGGCGCGGTATTCGCCGCCGCCGTAGCCAAGGCAAAGTGCAGCTAACGCAATATACGCGCCGTCTCCCGGGTGGCGGGCAAGCAGAAAGGAAATCAACAAGGCGCGTAAGGCGATACTCAATATGTCTAACGGCGCAATTTTTAAGTAGGAGTAAGATTTGATAATTACAATAAACGCCGCCGCCGCTACCATGGCACTGCCGCATCTGCAAAAGGTTAAAAAGAGAGCCGTTGATAATGAACCTGAACGGCGTTTTATGCCAAAGTTTTCTTTTAAATGACTTTGAAGAACCGGAATTGTAAAATTTATATCACCGGAAATAAATGCCGCGATAGACGGTCCAAGTAAACCGTAAAGAATGCGCCATGGATTTACTTTTGGTTTTAAGAAATAAAGGAACAAAGGCAGAATACCGAAGCATAATACTACGCTGAATATTCCAAGCATGATGATTAAATCTTTATAAACTTTAGCCTCTACAATGCTGTGGAAACGGATTGCCCAATATGCGGAAAGCACAATTAAAATGAAACCGAGAATTTCCGTAAAAAAAGAAGCAATGTGATAAAAAATTCTTGACAGCGCATCGATTATAGTTAAGATAGGTTTGGAGTAGCTGCGGTTATAATTAAGCCCCATGCCAAGGAAGAACGCGAATACACAAACTGGCAGAAGATATATGCCGTTACCTGCAAGTACGCTTAACATATTTGACGGAAATATCTCTGTAATACTTGCTGCGGTATCCAGCCCCGACATTTCAATTTGTTCTACTTTTTCAATTGGGATTCGTCCGGGGGAAACGAACATGGTTACTATGATTCCGGCGGATATTACAAAAACTGCCGCTATAATTATGATAACGGCGTTTTTTAAAATCATCGGCCAGAATTGATTGTCCTGACGCAGTTCGTAAATAGCGATTGTCAGCGAAAAGACCAAGACCGGAACAACCGCGTAACGGCCTATGCCAAGCGCAAGTTTTTCCAGCCATTGAAAAAACGAAATAACATTCACATTGTCGGCCGGCAGTAAAAAGCCGATTATCATTCCCAAAACGGAGCCAATTAATAATTTTACCCAAACTTTCATAATGACAGAGTATCCTTTTTAAAAAAAATTTTCTATAGGTGAATAATGCGCGAGGCTGTAAGCACTTCCGTCCCGGTTTCGGTAATAAGGATGTCATTTTCAAGGCGGCAGCCGCCGAGAAGCGGGTCATAAAGACCCGGCTCAATCGTGAAGATCATTCCGGGTTCCATTACCCATTCATTGTCGCTGTGGTTTCTGATAATCGGGTATTCATGCTCCTGAAGGCCTACGCCGTGCCCAAGACTGTGGGGCATCTGTTTTTTCGCTTTTGCAAAATGAGCGTCTACTGCCGCGGCAATATCTTTTGCCCGCGTTCCGTTACGCGCCATTGAAATGGCAAGTTTAGCCGCTTTTTCCACCAAAGCGGCAAGTTTTTCCTGTTTGGGAGTCAGGCCGCGGGCAAAGGTAAGTGTTACATCCGTAGAATAGCCGTTAAGCCTTACCCCGAAATCCAGAATGGAAAGCCCGTCAACGCCAAAGGCAGAATATGTCCAGTTTGGAAATGCGTGAATGGCGAAACTGCGCTTGGGACCTGCCGCAAGGGTTTCAAAACTTGTCCCCTCACAGCCGCGCTTTCGCGCCTCAACTTCGATTAACAAAGCCGCGTCCGCTTCGGTTTTTATTTTTCCGCTGCGTACATTTTTTTCCAGCAGATCGATTAATTCGTTTGTGATTCCCGCGGCCTTCCGCGTAACGGCGATTTCTTCTTCGTCTTTGACAGCGCGGAATTTTTTTATCTGCGCGCAGGCGCCCCTTTCCCGGCAAATTATGTCGTAGTTTGTTAATTTTCCGACATAGTCAAGAAAAGCCGGGTAGGGCATAACGGAAGGGATTTCTATTTTTGCACCTGCGGGAATCTCAAGCATTTGGGCGGCGGCGGCAATCGCTTTGCACGGCTGGCGGTCAAAATCGTTATATGCTACCAGCAGAATAGGAGCGTTACTCGCATATTGCATGGCGAGGTTCACATCCCATGCCATAAGGATCGCCTTCCGGTTCTGTGAGATAAAAAGCAGTGCGTCTCCCGGATGGCCTGTAAGCCAGCGGATGTTTTGATCGCGCCGTCCTTCGGTATCTTCCAGCACTACAAGAGATATGCCTTCTTCGGTCATCCAGTCCCAGACTTTTGCAAGCCGCGCTGAGTATATTTCCATGGGATTCAATTTTTTTACCGTTTTTCTTTTACCTTTTCTTTTTCTTTGGTTATTTTGGCTTCAAGTTTATCCATCATTGTATCGATAGCCTTGGTAAGATCAAAATCAGTTTCCTTTACATGAATGGAAACTCCCCAGCGGAAGTTTACTGTCGCCTCGGCGTCAAAATCTTTTTCTTTTTTTATAACTATAAGCAGGTCTACGATCATGTTCTCGGCATTGTGCAGCCTTTCCAGTTTTTTATTCAGATACTCCTTCGCATCTTCGTGCATTGTAAAATGTACCGCTTTAATTTCTGTGTTCATTCTAAACCTCCTGATTTCTTTCCTGTATTTTTCGTGTGTAGGAAGAACCCATGTCCAATTCCTTTCTATATTTTGCCACAGTTCTGCGTGCCAGCGCAATTCCTTTTTGATTTAATAAGTCAGAAATATCCTGATCCGAAAGAAGGCGGTTTTCCGCTTCGATTATCTCCCTGATTATCTCTTTTACGCTGTTTTTTGAAAATTTTGCCCCGTTTGAGCCTGTTCCGCTGATCGAATTGGTAAAAAAGTAGCGAATTTCAAAGATTCCCCATTCGGTCTGCATATATTTGCCGTTTGCGGTACGCGAAACCGTCGTTTCGTGAATGTCCAGTTCTTTTGCTATGTCCCCAAGAGTGAGCGGGGCAAGGTACTTTGGGCCGTTAATAAAGAATGAATGTTGAAACCGCAAAATTGCGGCGGCTACCCGAATCAATGTTTTGTTGCGCCGGCTTAAATGATGAATAAAGAGCCGCGCCTCTCTGACATTTTCACGCGCGAAGTCTCTTGCCTCGGTTTGGCTGCCGGGAGCCGCTTCTTCGCTTAATTTTTCAAAAAACGAGTTTACGCCAAGCACGGGGAACGCTTCATCGTTCAGATTGATAGTCAGCCCGTCTTCGTCCCTGACAACTTTGATGTCGGGTACTACATAACGCACGTCGTTATGCGCAAATGATCTGCCCGGAAATGGGAATAGTTTTTTTATACATTCATAGATGAGGCGTACTTGTTCTTCGTTAATTCCGGCTTTTTTCGCGATGTCGGAAAATTTTTCACGTTCAAGAAGGTCAAGGTGATCGAGCGCTTTTTCGATTCCGGCAGGAGCGTCGGGCAGAAGAGCGGCCTGCACTTTGAGCGATTCGCGGTAATCGGCGGTGCATGTTCCCACGGGATCAAGCCCTCTGACCAGATTGATTGCTTCCTCAAATTTTGGCGGTAAAGTTTTGAACAGAGTTTCCGGCTTTTCTTTGTGAAAGCCATCGTCATCAAGATTTTGAATGAGCGTTTCCGCAATAGCGCGCAGTTCGTCATCGACAGGCTCAAGCTGTAACTGCCACAACAGATGTTCCTGTAAAGTTTCCGGCCTTGTAAGTACGCCTTCGATAAATTTTCTGTGTTCTTCCGACGCCTCTTCAGAGCCGCGTCTGCCGGGATCGGATGTTGATTCAAAATATTCGTCTTCTTCCTTGCGATTGGTTTCTGTTTCGTCCAGCGGGATTGTACTCTTGTCTTCGATAATTTCCAGAGCAGGGTTTCGTTCCAGTTCCTGTTCTATTCTCGTGCGCAAATCAACAACCGGCAGTTCCATCAGTTTTATGGACTGATAAAGCTGAGGGTTCATCTTTTGGCGCTGTTCCTGAATAAAGGACTGACGTTGAATCTGCATAAGATGATTATAGTAAAAAATAATTAAATCCGCTACAATAAACTTATGAACAAAGAAAAACTTAATTCGCTCGGTATTGAAGTTCCGTCAATTTTGCTGCCTAAAGCGGCGTTAGATATGCAAAAATGGCCGGTAATCGCCTGCGATCAATTTACGCAGGATTTTGATTATTGGGAAAAGGTAAAACAAATTACCAAAGGCTCTCCTTCGACATTGAATTTGATTTTCCCGGAAATATATTTGCCGGACGGAGATGCCTCCTCCAGAATCGCGGATATTCATACAACGATGATCCGCTATTTAATGGAAGGGGTATTTGCCGAGCCAAGGCAGGGTTTTATTTATATTGAAAGGGACACGCCTTTTCAAAAAAAACGCCGTGGGTTGATTGCGGCAATTGATCTGGAAAGGTACGAATGGAAACCAGAAGCGCGCCCTCTGATTCGTTGTACCGAGGGGACTGTGGCGGACAGGCTTCCCCCGCGAATGGATATCCGCAGGGGAGCGCCGCTGGAACTTCCACATGTTCTGTTGCTGATCAATGATGAGGCGGACTCTTTTTTGCCCGTTCTGGGAGAGATGGCAAAGAAGTCCGCGCCTGTTTACAATACGCCGCTTATGATGGAAAGCGGTAATGCCGCGGGATGGTTTTTGGACGCGGAAGAGGGGCAGTCTTGTGCGGCTTTGGACTTTATTGTTGAAAAACTTGAAGAGCTGTATAACCGCTCCACTGTCCGCTATGACGGAAACGATGCTCCGTTTTTGTTTGCGGTAGGCGACGGCAACCATTCGCTTGCGGCCGCCAAAGGCATCTGGGAGGAATACAAAGCAGCGCACCCTGACGAGTCTGTCCACCCCTGCCGTTACGCGCTAGTAGAGATCGAAAACATCTATGATCCGGCAATTCAATTTGAGCCGATTCACCGGCTTGTTTTTGACGCGGGCGTTGACGAGATTGCCTCCATACTTTCGCCGCTTCCTGATTTTTCCTGCCGCCCGGTAAATGATTCAAAAGAACTTGCACGGCTTTGCGCGGACTCGTCCGCGTGCGCGAGTCCGGCTAAAGCAAACTGTTTCGGCATTATTTCACAGGGGCGTTATGCGCTTATTGAAACCTCCGCCGCAGGAATTTCCACCGCCTGCCTTCAGCCCTTGTTGGACAGCGCGCAGATAAACAGCGCGCAGATAAACAGCGCGCGGGTAAATATCGACTATATCCACGATGAGGAAGAGCTGTTCCGTCTTGCGGAAGATAAAGGCCGCCGGGCTGCAGGTATTTTACTCCCGCCTGTTCAAAAAGCCGGTCTGTTTGAAACTGTAGCGCGACTTGGCCCTCTGCCGCGAAAAAGTTTTTCAATGGGTCATTCATGCGAAAAACGTTTTTACCTGGAGTGCCGGGCTCTTTTTCAGTCTTAAAATGGATTGCTGAAAATAAGCCCAATTTGCATTATAGTAAGATTCTTACTATAATATATCCGTATAGGGATTGGGCATGAGAAGAGCATTTTTTTCAATTTTACTAACAATATTTGCATTGGGCGCTGTTTTTGCCCAGATGATTCCCGTTGTTGCTATAATGCCGCTTGAAGCTATAGGCGGCAGGGCTGCTCCCGAAGAGGCGTCGCGCATTACAACTCAGGTTGTCGCGGAATTAAGATCATGGGGACTTAACATTATGCAAGCCGAAGCCGGAGCGGAGTACATTGTACACGGTACTCTTTCCAGAGTGGGGAGTAATTATATTTTGTCCGCGGTTACGACAGAGGCAAGGTCTCAAAAAAAGCTAAATGAATCAACAGAGCAGGCCGCGTCTTTGGAGGAACTATCTATCTTTTCATTTTGTACTAACATAGTACAAAACGTTCCTGTGCCGAATTATCTGCTTGGAACATGGCAGTCTACAGTTAATATGCCGGACGGCCCTGTTGTCTGTATTATGGAATTCAAATCCGACAGAACAGTCAATGTAGAAAGATACGATACATGGGAACACCGGCGGAATAATTCGTTGTTGTAATGAGGGCATGCGCCGATGCGATTGGCGTTATCGGAGTAGATCCAACCGGAAGGTCGTTTTATTCCTACAATTACGCGCTAACTCCCAGAAATCCCCACATTGATCCTCAGCTTGTGTTAGCTGCATCATCTTCAATTGCAAGACTCTGCCGTTTTTCGGGACCGCCGCTTGCGCCGGAAGGAATCCGCGTCTTGCGCTACTTTTCAAATTTGCCAACCATTCCAAACACTGTAAAAGCTCAGATTCATAATGAAATTGACGGCCTTTTCAAAGAAGGTTTGGATAAGGTAATTCAGTAGGGAGTAGTTAACTGTTAACTGATCACTGCCTGCGGCGGTGTTTTATTCGTTTCCGAGCAGACGAAGTATGTTCGCGCGGCTGGTGTATGCGCTTGCGGATGACGGGTTAATCACAAGCGCCCTGTTTATGTCCGCGAGCGCTTTGTCTATCTCTCCTTTGCTGTACCATGCGTTGCTGCGGTTGTGCCACGCTGTTGCGTAATCGCCCCTTAGCCTGATTGCCTCCGAAAAGTCTTTAATTGCCTTGTCGTCATCTCCCATGCTGTACCAAGCGCTGCCGCGCCTGTTCCACGCGTAAGCGTTTTTCGGTTCTAAGGCGATAATACGAGTACAGTCTTCGATTACTCTGTTGTATTCGCCAATTTCAAATAACGCCTGCGACCGGTTGATAATGGCATCGGTATAATTGGCGGTGATGGCGATTGCCTTTGAGTAATCATCAATGGCAAGCCTTAACTCTACCGTATTGCCTGCCGCCAATTCCGCTCTGGCGTAGCCGCGGTAATTGTACAATTCCGCCCTGCTGCCGTCAATTTTAATCGCACGGTTATAATCATCAATGGCGCGTCTGTATTCTCCCCTTTTTAACCATGTGTTCCCGCGGGAAATCAAGGCTTCCAAAAATTCTCCGTTTTTGCTGATTGATACGTTATATTCAACAAGAGCCTTGTCGTAATTTCCCGCTTTGTAAAATTGTTCGCCTGCCAAAAATGAAATTATGGATTGATCTACACCCATCTGTTTTAATACGTCAATATCCGGGTTTTCATAGTTAACCGGATTTATTTCGCGGACATTTACCCTGCCGCCAATAGCCGAAAGGCCGGGCGTAGGACGCTGTACATACAAAGAAACCTGCCTGCCGGTACTTTCTGCGATTTCAGGCACGCTTCTAAGCGCGCTTTCCTCCGGCGGCGCTTCTTCCTGAACGGTAACAATTTCTTCCGTAATTTCCGGCGGCGGTTCTTTTTTTTTGCAAGTAATAAAAAATGCACATAACAAAAATAAAATTAACAGCCGTACCGGCAAATTACGAATCAATGTTATCTTCTTCATCAACAATGTCCGTATCTTCATCGATAACCGGAGGGGGTACTACAACCCTGTAATAGATCAGGATATTTTCTACCGGTTCGCGATGCCGTAACTTTAGAATTAAAATTTGATCCTGCGGATAGTATACCCAGCCCGATGAATCATAGCGTTCAAACTGACTGTCCGTCCTCCAGTCCGTATCGTGGATTCTAAGTTTTATAAACGGCTTTACTCCGCGGATTATTACATGATGCATCCTGTTTTCGGGAAAGGAAAACGCGATGTTCAGGTTGCCGTCTATCCATGACGATTTAACAGAAGGCGAAATAGTCCATGCCCAAAGTCCGTTATCTGCAAGCCATGCCGCTCTTGGATAATATTGGGCAGGTTTAAGGATACCGTAGAGATTTCCTGCGCCTGGTCCTGCGGCCGTTAATGCGGATAAAACGAGCGAGCGGCCAATGCCGGCCCATTCGGTATTTTTTACATCATCCGCCCAGTAAATAAGAGCGTTTCCAATCCTTGTGCTGTGATACAAATCCTGCTCCCCCAAACCGGAAACGTATACCATGTTAGCTGCATCTTTATTCATATTTTCCGATACAAGTAAAAGTATTTGTTCTATCAGAGGTTCAACAGGATTTTTTATAGACGGATTCCAGCGCTTAATGTCGGAATATGCTTCCAACAGGCCGGAGCAATGTTCAATAAATAAATTTTCCGGGCTTGTGTTTTGTATTATTTGAATAATGTCGTGTGCAAGAACTGTGTAGCCGCGCGTAAAAAGATAATCGATGATGTGTTCCTCTTTAAAGATGTCAATCGAGCCTTCCCCCGCTAAATCGGCGATAGTGTTTATTTTATCGTTTTCCTCGGAGACAAAAGAGCGGTAGGCGGCTGTCATTCCGCCAAGATATGCCGCTGATTTGTAGGTGTGCTGTGCGCTGTTAATAAAATTTCCGGAGATAGACGCTAAAGCCGGCGCGTAATAATTTTGCCGTAACGCTTCGCTCATATAGCCTGTAATATCATCTTCGTTTTGAAGGAAGGGAGCGTTTTGATTCCAGCGGGAAAAATTTTGATCCTGCCAGTTTGATACGGCATAATTGTAATTTTGCGATTGGGGGATTATATAATCGGCAGGATCAAAAGTTTTCTGTCTGCCTCTGGAACGGTACGAGATAAATGTATTTTCTTTTGAAAGAATAACTTTGTTGGTTTCCAATTCCTGTCCCGAACCGTTAAATAAATAGCGGCTGCCGTTAAACATAATGCCAAGCTGTCCGTTATTGCGGACAAGGGAACGGCGCGGTATGATGGGTATGGTTATTTCCGAAATATCCTGTGCAAATTCGGCGTTAACCTGCAATTCCGTCTCTCTTGCGCTGAAAACAATCGCACTCCCTCCCGGCAGGCCAAGACGGGCGGCGTTTTCCGTTACTTCCAAAGATTCCGGGTTTACCGGAATTACAGCGCCGCCAGTGCCGGTTAATTTCAAACCATTATGGTGATCTTCTTTTAAGCTGAATTCAAGTCCGCCAAAAAAAATCCTTATCCCGCCTGTCAGAAGCTGTGCGGAAGATTCGTTGTCTTCGACAGATATGTTCTCATCATGTTGAAGATAACGTCCTCTTATTGTCATTGCGTCTGCGGAAATGGTAAAATTCCCTTTACCCGAAAATTGCACTAAAACCAGAACATAAAATACCGCGCAGTACAGTGCCGTGAGGCCGAAAATTCGTGCTGCCAAATGTTTTTTCAATCTCTTTTACCCTTTCTACGGACGCTCTTGCCCGTAAATAAATTATTGTATACTATATATAGTAACATGATTTTTTGTCGCAATGGAAGCGGTCTTTTACTGCGTGTATTTTTCTTTTTTTTCCTAATTGGCGGAATTCCTGCCTTGCTTTTTTCCCAGGAAGAATCGGAAGAAAATTTAGAGTTCATTTTAAGTGAGGCTGCCGGGTATCTTGCCCGCAGGGATTTTTCTTCCGCTTTGGATGTTTTTAACAAATTGCCGCCGCAAGACGCCGAAAAAACCGAAATTCTCGTTATGCGGGCTTCAATTTTGAATTCCGCAGGCAAACCGGCGGAAGCGAAGCGGACAGCGAATGTTGTTATTGCAAAAGAGCCCGAAAATACCGATGCCCTGATGGTGCTTGCCGATGCCGCCGCGCTGGAGGGAAAGGAAAGGGACAGGCGAACACTTCTTGACCGGGTAATAAGGATCGACCCTAACCATACAAGGGCGCTTAATGATCTGGCGAATATCAATCTTGGAAACCAAAACCTGCGTGCCGCCGCCAATTATTTTGACAGGGTTCTTGCTGTCGAGCCGAATAACGGGGAGGCGCTGATAGGCCGCGCTTCTGTACATCGATACAACAGAGAGCCAAGAAAAGCCGAACAGCTTTTAAATCGTGCCGCGAATGTTTATCCGGACTGGGCAAGACCTCTGCAGGAACGCGCAAGGCTTTACAAGGGAGCCGGTTTTTACAATGACGCTCTTGAAGATTTGGATGCCGCGAAAAAAGTTGAGCCTGACAATTATTGGGTAATCGTGGATCGCGGTCTTGTTTTGATGGACATGAACCGCAGGCAGGAAGCTCTGGAAGAATTTAACCGCGCCATACAGATCGACCCAAACGCTTTTATCGCGTATGTATACAGCGCCGGTCTTAAAGATGATATGGGTGATTACGCGGGCGCGGAACAGGATTATGCGAAATTGATAAAGTTAAGACCGGAATATTATTTCGCGTTTGAGGGGCTTGGCGTTATAAAAATGAAAAACAAACAATGGACGCAGGCAAGGGACGCCTTTCTGGAAGCATACAGGCGCGCGCCGAAAGATTACACCTACGCGCTGTTGGCGGCGGTAAACTGGATGCGCTCCGGCAGGTTGAATGATCCCAAACAATTTTTAGCGCAGGTGCTTCGTACAGCTCCAAGGGATTCGCTTGAGTATTCAATGCTCAAGCTGTTTCATGATCTTTCCGGCGATGCTGATGTTGCGGTAAAAACGGAAAACGAAAAAAATATTTATACAAAGGCGCGAATGCTTTTTTATCTTGCTTCCTATTATGATATCAGAGGAAACACTACACTGGCGAATAAGTATTATACGTTTGTGCAGGAACTTAACGCCCCAGCGATTGTTGAATGGCGTATAAATGAATGGATACTGGCCGAACGGGGCCTTGGATTGAGGGTAGGTGAATGAGCGGCAACAGCATGACAATTACATTGGGCGGAAAAGAAATTAAACTGATAGGGACAGCCCATATTTCTAAAGAAAGTATTGAAGAAGTAACAAATGTTATTCGCGAAGAAAAACCGGATATGGTCTGCGTAGAATTGGATGAAGGCAGATATAACGCGATAACGCAGAACAACCAATGGGAAAAACTGAATCTATCAAAAGTTTTTAAAGAGGGCAAAGGTTTTTTGATAATTGCCAATTTGGTTCTTGCAAGTTTTCAGCGGCGCCTTGGCAATGATCTGGGAGTAAAACCCGGCGAAGAAATGAAAGTTGCCATAGAGACGGCGCAGGAGATGGGTATACCGCACAGCCTTTGCGATCGTGAGGTGCATGCGACTTTACGCCGGGCGTGGGCACGCTGCGGTATATGGAGCAAGGCCAAACTGCTGGCATCGCTTCTGGCAAGCGCTTTTACAACCGAAAAATTAAGCGAACAGGAAATAGAAAATCTTAAAAACCACAATGAGCTTGACGGAATGATGAGCGAACTTGCAAATTACCTGCCAAGCGTCAAGGCGACTTTAATTGACGAAAGAGACCGCTATCTTGCTTCGAAGATTTGGACATCTATGCCGCCTGTTGCAAACGGCGAAACCAAAAGAATTGCCGCGGTAATCGGCGCGGGGCACATGCAGGGAATCGCGGCCCACCTTGAAAAACTTTCTTCCGGAACGGAAAGCGCCGATGTCAGCGAACTTGATATAATTCCCCCGCCGTCCGTTGTTTCAAAAGTTGCAAAATTTATTATTCCCGCCGCCATTGTTACCCTTGTCGCTGTTGGATTCCTGCGCTTGGGAAGGGACATTGGTTTTTCAATGATACAGCAGTGGGTATTGTGGAACGGTTCTCTTGCGGCGATTGGGGCTTGCCTTGCTTTGGCTCATCCGCTGGCAATTCTGGTCTCGCTCCTTGGAGCGCCGATAACATCTCTTACTCCGTTTATCGGAGTGGGGATTATTGCCGGCCTTGTTCAGGTAACGCTCAGCAAACCGCGTGTTTCCGATGTTGAAAATATTATGGAAGACACTTCCAGCTTAAAAGGCTGGTATCGCAACAGAATCACAAAGGCGTTATTGGTATTTTTCCTTTCCAGCATTGGCAGCACAATAGGCACTTTTGTCTCGGCAGCGGCAATTGCGGGCTTGGTTGTAAAATAACTTTACTGCGCGTCTGAGATAAGCTCGGTTTTGTGTCCGGTTATTTTGTTTATTTGATCGTTTAGCTTTCCCGCGCTTTTTTCGGAATCGGCGTATTTATTAACGGCAGTTGATATATGTTTTCCTACAAGGCTGTAATCGGCAAAGAATTTTCCGAATCTGTCCTGAACCTGAGAAAGTTCGCCAAGTATGGTTTTGGCTTCCTGCTCAATTTTGAGCCCTTTAAGTCCGAAAACAAGCGCCATAAGATACGCGTAGAAACTGTTAGGTGAAACCGGTATTACGTGTTTGGACATGGCGTAATTTAAGAGTTCATATTCCTTATTGGTAAAGGAATCGTTTATAATAACCTCATAAAAAACATTTTCCGCAGGGATATACATCATCGCAAATTCAAAAGTTCCTTCCGCGGGGTTAATGTACTTTGCCGTTTCGTCAATGCGCTTTTTTACGCTGGCGACAAATTCTTTTTTGAACGCCCTCTTACTTTCCTCGTTATCAGCCTCCGTAAGCCTTTGATAACTTTCCAGCGGAAACTTTGAGTCAACAGGGACAATGTAGCCCGCAAGCTTTATTATCGCGTCTACCTGCGTGCCGTTCCTGAAATTGTGCTTGATGCCGTAATTCGCCCCGGGAAGAATCTGTTTAAGGAGTTCTTCCAAAAGATATTCGCCTAAATTCCCGCGAAGTTTCGGCGCCTGCAATATATCCTGAAGCCGGGAAATATCCTTCCCCAATTCCTGAATATGGTTTGTGGTCGCCTCAAGCGCGCCCAGCTTGGTGTGTATTTCGTTAATTACTTTGTTTGAATTGTTAAGCTGGCTTGTAATGTTGCTCTGATTGGAATTGAGATTCTGGTTCATCAAGGTCATCATCTGCTGTAACTGCGAGCCGAGCTGGTTTTGCGTATCAAGCAAAAGTTTTTGCTGTGAAGACAAAGACACCTGCTGGCTCTCCAGTTGTTTTGTTTTAAGCTCATTGAGCTCGTTTTTTAAGTCGAGCATCTGGGGGGTAATGTCTGTTGTCTTGCCGGAATAGAGTTTTATAAGAATAAGGATAACCAGCATAAACAAAACAGCAAAGGCGATAAGTGTAACAATGTCCATATTTATTCCTTCCGCACTATCCGCGCGCCCAGCAAGGCCAGCCTGTCCGTAAGGTGTTCATAGCCCCGCTCAATCTGGTAGACGTTGCGTATAACGCTCTTGCCTTCGGCGCACAGGGCGGCAATGAGCATCGCCATTCCCGCGCGGACATCGGGGCTTATCAGTTCAGAGCCGTGCAGTTTTGAGGGGCCGGAAACAACGGCGCGGTGTGGATCGCATAACACGATTCTTGCGCCCATTCCAATCAGTTTGTCTACAAAGAACATCCGCGATTCGTACATTTTTTCGTGAATTAAAACCGTTCCCTTTACCTGCGTGGCGACTACCATAACAATACTGACAAGATCGGGCGGGAAACCCGGCCAGGGCGCATCGTCTATTTTTGGAATCATTCCGCCAAGATCGTGGTTTACTTCCATGCTTTGGCTTTTTGGCACATGGATAATATTGCCTTCGTGCGCCCATGCAATTCCCAGCTTGCCGAATGCGATTTTTGCGGGGCGCATATCTGCAGGGCGCGCGCCTTCAATGTGAAGATCGCCGCCTGTTACGCTCGCAAGCCCTATAAAAGAGCCTACTTCCATAAAATCAGGCCCTATTTCAAAATCGCAGCCGGTAAGTTTTTTCACCCCGTTAATAACAAGTATGTTTGAGCCGATCCCTTCTATCTGCGCGCCCATTTCAACTAACATCCTGCAAAGGTCCTGCACATGCGGCTCGCTTGCCGCGTTAGTCAGAATTGTTTTGCCTTTTGCAAGTACTGCCGCCATGATTGCGTTTTCCGTCGCCGTAACCGACGCTTCGTCAAGAAAAATATCCGCGCCTGTAAGCGACTTTGCGGTTAAAGTAAAATTGTCGCTGATTTTTACTTTAGTGCCAAGTTCCGTCAGTACCAGAAAATGCGTATCAAGCCGCCTTCTTCCGATAACGTCGCCCCCGGGCGGAGGAAGTATCACCTTTCCGGTTCTGGCAAGAAGAGGGCCGGCAAACAGAATTGAAGCTCTGATTTTTTTTGCCTGCTCCGCAGGTATTTCGGAGGACTTTATATTGCTCATCGACAGACGGTGAATATTCGGCTGAAGAGTTGTTACTTCTCCGCCAAGAGCCGTGAACACATCGAGCATTACCCGTACGTCTTCGATATCGGGAATGTTCCGCAGAATGACCTGTTCATCGGTTAAAAGAGCCGCGGCAATGCAGGGCAGGGCGGCGTTTTTGTTTCCGCTTACCTTGATTGTTCCGTTGAGCGGAACTCCGCCGTCGATCAAATATTCGCTCATATAATGAATTTACAGGGTAAAACCGTGTATTGTCAATGTATGCCGGTTTCACTATAATTATCTTATGAAGAAATTTTCATTTTTTTTAATTGGAGTAATATTGATTATGTGCGCTGTTGAAACAGTAGATGCCCAGCAGTTGGGCGACGGACTTTTCGCGCTGATTAAAACCAGCCGGGGAGATATTGTAGTGCGCCTTGAATATCAGCGCGCGCCGCTTACGGTTTGTAACTTTGTCGCGCTTACGGAAGGCAAAATGGATGTTACAAAGGGCAAACATTATTATGACGGGCTGAATTTCCACCGCGTCATTTCCAAAGGAAACGGAGACGCGCAGGATTTTATGATTCAGGGCGGATGTCCGGAAGGAACGGGAAGAGGCGGTCCGGGTTACAGGTTCCCCGATGAAATTCATCCTGAACTGAAGCACAACAGACCGGGTATTCTTTCCATGGCAAATGCGGGCCCCGGTACAAACGGCAGCCAGTTTTTTATCACTATTATTCCTACGCCTCATCTTGACGGAAAGCACACGGTTTTTGGACAGGTTGTTCAGGGGCAGAGTACAGTAAACAAAATCAAGCAGGGCGATAAAATCGAAAGGATAACGATTATCCGCAACGGCGAAGACGCAAAAGCCTTTAAAGCGGATCAGGAAACTTTCGACAAATTGCTCAAAGGCTAACTTGTAATTTTTTTCGTCTGTAGTATAATTTTCCTATGGGCGATTCAAATATTTCATCGGATATCACAGGAAGAAAGGTCTTCTTTCTTTTCCCTACGGCGTATGTGCAAAATCAGGTTATCACGGAATTAATACAGCATGAATATGAGGTATATATTTCCAAGGATGCCAGACACCTTGCACAAGCGCTAAAAAAGTATACGGATTCTGTTGTTTTTGTAAATATTGACGAAGGTATGCCGGAGCCGGAATGGGAAAAATGGGTTCATACATTGATGACCGCCCTGCCGGATTTAAAAGTCGGGGTTTTTTCTTCTACCCCTGATGAAAAAATTCGGGATAAATATCTTGATACTCTTCATGTTAAATGCGGTTATTATAATTCAAAATTAGATATGAGCAAAACGACCGCCAAGATTCTGGAAGTCCTTGATGAGATGAATGTCAAAGGGCGGCGCAAGTATCTGCGCGCTAATACCCAGTCGGAAAGCGTTGCGACTATAAATATGCCGGTGGGTGGTGGATTTATAAACGGCGCTATAAGAGATGTCAGTGTTGTCGGCGTGTCATGTACTTTTGAAGAAGAAATGACAATGCTTCGCAAGAACACGCTGTTAAAGGATATTCAGATTAGATTGCAGACCATGCTGCTTAAAGTAGAAGCGGTTGTTTTTGGTTCCCGCCTTGACGGTCATGAAAAAGTATTCGTACTGCTTTTTACTCAGCGGGTTGATCCCGAGGTCAAAGTTAAAATCCGAAAATACATTCAGCAGAGTCTACAGCACAAGATGGATCGTGAAATAAATTAAAAAGGCCGCCCTCATCAAGAGCAGCCTCTTCTAAAGTTACCTAAAACCCGAATATTTTTATTCCCTCGTCGTGGAATTTTTCCTTTACGGCTTCAACAGCGTGTTTGATAGTTTTGGCCTCATCTTCCTCGCACCAGATCACAAGCGAAAAATTTTCTTCCGGCCAGACTGCGTCTCCCATGCGGGGGCCGGAAGAGCCGACCCCGTATATATTGGGAATTTTTGTGTAGGATTTAGCGACCTGCTCTCTTGAAAAGGCTTCCAAAAGATCTTCTTCTACCGATTGATTTGCAAAAATTTCGATCCGGATCATATTTGTTTCTCCTTTTTATTTCTTTTTACGTGTTTTTGTCCCGAGGCAACTCTTTCACGGTGCGCCTTTGCTCTTGCCTCGCGGGCATCGGAATGTTTATTTATTACCGCATACACAGTTGGCATAAGGAACAGCGTCATCAATGTACCAAAGGAAAGTCCGCCGAAAACGGTTTTTCCGATAGGCGCTACCAGTTCCGAACCTTCGCCGGGGAAGAACGCCATCGGCAGAAGGCCAAGTATAGTTGTCAGTGTTGTCATCAAAATCGGGCGCAGACGATTGCCGGCGGCTTCAACGCAGGCTTCGGTCAGTGAATAGCCGCGTTTGCGCAGCAGGTTGGTGTAGTCAACTAACACGATACCGTTGTTTACAATAACGCCGATAAGAACCAAAAGGCCGACCGCCGTCAGTACATTGAAGATTGTGTTTGTTATGAGATATATAGCCACAATGCCGATTAACGAAAGCGGAATTGTAAGGATGATGATAAACGGATCGCGGAACGATTCAAAAAGACTCGCCATGACTCCGAATACAAGGAAAATCGCCACAACGCAGATCAAAACAAAGCGGGTAAACATTTTTACCATTTCGGCATTGTCGCCGCCAAACTCAATAATTACATCGTCTTCAATTGGAATTTCCGCTTTGATAACATCCTCAACCTGCTTTTGCAGAGTGTTTGTCTTTGTGCCCGGTTTTGCTCCTGCTTTTACGTGAATAACACGGCTTTGGTTTTCGCGGTTGATTGTCAGCGGCCCTGTTCCTTCTTCGTATGAAACAAAGTTAGAAAGCGGAACCCTGCCGGCCATTTGGCTGTTTATAAAAATGTTGTCCAGTTTGGGCAGTGTGTTGCGATCCGCCTCAGTAAGAATCAACAGTACGTCGTAGTCCTTGCCGCCGCTTGCCTTGTACCTTGTTGCGATAACGCCGTCTACGGCAGCCTTAATCTCGGTACCTACTGTAAGGGTGTTAAGGCCGAGCGCGTACATTTTTTCGCGGTCGATAAGAATTTCAAATTGAGGAAGACCGTCCTTTAAATCGACTTCCGGCTCTGTAACAACATCGGAAAGTTTTGTCTTAAGCACTTCGGTGATTCTTTCGCCAAGCTCTTTGCCTTTCGCTAAATTTTCCGTCCGCAGAATAATGTCAACGGCGTTGCCGCTCATCATGCTCATGCCGCCGCCAAAAGAAAATGTAACGCCGGGAATCTGATTCACAAGCGGGCGCAGTATTTCTTTTATCTCATTTGCGCTTTGTTTTCTTTCGCCGAACGGCAGAAGATTTATACGCAAAGAGCCGGAGTTACTGCCGCCGCCAATGCCCATCATACCGCCGCCGCCCGCGCGAAGGGTCAGCCTTTCATAATCATGGATTTCTCTTTCTACAATTATCTGTACCTGCCTTAATACCGCTTCTGTTTCCTGCAACGGAGTTCCCATCGGCAGGGTAGCAGATATGCTTACATTGTCACTTTCCTGCTGTGGCATAAATTCCCAGCCGATTACCGGAATTAGTACCATGCTTATAACAAACAGCGCAGCCAAAAAGCCGATAACAATGAGTTTGTGTTTAAGAACTTTGCGTACCGCGTTACGGTATTTTTGTTCCAGCCAAGCAAAGAATCTTTCAAACTTGGCGTCTATTCCCGCCAGCATGCCGGTAAGCGGTTTTTGTTTTCGCGTAACAAGGGGCATATAATGGCTTGCAAGAATCGGCACAAGGAAAATGGCGGTAAACAGCGATATGCCAAGCGATATTACAACCGTAAAGGCAAGACCCGCAAAAAGTTCGCCCGCCATTTCCAAAAGTCCCTGAAACATAACCAGCGGCGCGAAAACGCAGATCGTCGTAATGGTAGAAGCTGTAATGGCGACTATCATTTCCTGCGTGCCGATTATTGCGGCAGTTTTCAGCTTTGCGCCTTTTTCCCTGTAATGGTAGATGTTTTCCAGAATAACGATTGAGTTGTCAACTAACATACCTATACCGAGTACAAGACCTGCCATCGTCATTAGGTTGAGGGTAAGGCCTGCAAAGTACATCAGCATCATGGTGATAATGATGGAGATTGGTATACTGACGCCGATGATTAATGTCGGCTTTGCCGAGCGCAGAAAGATGAACAGAATTAATACAGCCAGCAATGCACCGCTTATGGCGGTTGAAATTACCTGATCAAGCGAGTTTTCGATAATATCGGTGGTGTTATAAAGTTCGGAAATTTTAATATCCGGCGGAAGTTCCGCGGAGATTTTTTCCAGCCTGACCCGCAAATCTTTTGCCGTTTGTACCGAGTTTTTTCCGCTCTGTTTTTGTACCATCAGCATTACCGCAGTCTGTCCGTTTACATAAACCGAACTGGTTTCGTCGCGGTAACCTTCAAACACGTCGGCAAGATCGCGCAGGTAGACTTGTATGGGCAATCCTATCTGTCCGTTTGCAAAACCGCCGCCCTTGTACGAAATTACCGTGTTCCTTATTTCGTCTAACGATGTAAATTCACCCATTGTTGTAAGAAGATAAGACATTCCGCCTTCGATAATGCTTCCTGCGGCAGTCTGCATATTCTGCGCAAAGAGCATCTGCTGGATTTGCGATATTGTAAGCCCATAGGCTTCAAGGCGGCTTTGCGGAATTTCAATCCTGATAATTTTTTCCCTGCCGCCGTTTACCGATGCTGTTGCAATGCCTGGCGTTTGTTCAATGCGCGGTACAATAGAATCTTCGGCAATTTCGCGTAACTCTTCGGGAGTGCGCTTGTCCGATGTTACCATCAGCCCCATGATCGGGAGCATCGAAGGATCAAACTTGAAAATCATCGGCGTATCCGCGCCGGTCGGCATATAGTTTCTGACTCGTTCAAGCGAATCGCGTAAAGAGTTGGAAGCGTCGGACATATTTGTGCCGTAAGTAAATTCCAAAAGAACCATACTGGAGCCCTTGCTGGAACTGGAAGTAATTTTTTCCAGGCCGGACACGCCGGATAAGACCGCCTCAAGTCTGCGCGAAATAGAGCGTTCAACTTCTTCCGGCCCTGCTCCGGGGTATGATGTGAATACAACCAAAATTGGAGGATTGATTTCAGGATACAGATCGATTGGCAGATTTGCCAGCGCGAAAAAACCAAGCCCTATTAGCAGGGCGAATATTATAAAAAATGTAGTAGGCCGGGATACGACCGTTTTAACCATACTCATAAATTTTCTCCCTGCCGGTTAATTTGAGCTTAAAGGCGCAAGCTTTTCAATTATGTTGACCCTTGAACCATCGTCTAACAAGGTTTGCCCGCGGATAACAATTTCTTCGTCCGGTGCAAGTCCGGATTGGATTTCCATTATTCCGTCAATAATAATGCCGGGTACTATGTTCTTTTTTCTGACAATAGTGATATCAGGATTTTCCGCGTCTTGTTCAACGGCAAAAACATACTGCTCTCCAAAACGGCTGATTACCGCCGCTACCGGAATTTTTACAATATTATTTTTTTGTTCGGTGATAATACGAACCTTGGCGAACATACCCTGTTTTAATTTTGAGCCGGGATTATTTACGTTAACCCGCAATTCCATTGTACGCGAAGCAGGGTCCACGGTAGGTGAAACTTCATTTATGCTTCCCCTGAATACTTCGCCCGGCCATGCGTCAAGACTAATTTCGCATGGCAGATTTAGCGCCATCTTCGAGATAAAGCGTTCCGCTATATTTAACTTTATTTCCAGAGCGCCGCCGCCGGCTATCCGCGCCAACGGTACTGCCTGTGTTATTGTCATTCCCACCTGCGCCGGCAATGCGACAACAGTTCCGCTGATAGGGGCGGTTGCTACGCTGTGCTTAAATGTCATGCCGGGGCGTGACGGATCAATTGTCGCGACAGCGGCGCCGCGGTTTACTCTGCTGCCGACAGAAGTATGAAGCTGGTATACTTTTCCTGCCGCTTCCGAATATACGTCTACTGTTGAGCCTGCGACAATATCGCCTGTCAACGAAATGTAATCCTGTATCTGCCCTTTTGCGGCTGGTATTGTGTTAACCGCGAATACGGGCACTTCTCTTTCTGCTTCGGTTTTATCTTTTTTACTGTACACTTCTTTAATGCGATCACAACCGGTAAAGACAGTCAAAATTAAACCCGAAATAATCAACACGGAAACAAAGCGAAATGACTTCGCCGTTCCCGCTTTTTTAAGGTAAAAATTCTTCATTATTGATTCTCCTTTGAGCTGAGAGTTCCGAAGGGAACCCCGATAGAATATTCAAGGTCAATAAGACCGTTGAGGTAAATAAATTGCTGTTCAAGCATCTGGACACGCGCCTGCCTTAGCGACTGTTCCGTGTTCTGTACCTGAAAATAATCCTGCAAGCCCGCCTGATACGCCTGCTCCGTAAGACGGAAGGACTGTTCCGCCAAACTTACCGTCTGCGCCTGCGCCTCCGAAGTGATGCGGGCCTTTTCCAGCGCGAGTACTGTATTGTAAATTTCGATTTCCGTGCCCTGAATCATCTGTGTCAATCCAAGAGTGGCAGTCGTTATCTGATCTTCCAGGGCTTTCATTCCCTGATGCTCAACAGTGAAGGGCAGAAGCCCGTTCAACCGAAACCCAATCGTAAGTCTTAAACTTCCCTGCTGCTGTTTCCAGTCATCCATACTGAACCACGAATCTTTCCACGGGTCTTTTGTAAAAGTAGGATCGGCACTCCAGCTTAAAGAAATAGTCGGCGTAAACAATCTATGCTTTACAGATTTTTTGTAACTGTTTAAATATAAAATTGTCTGCCTTAATTCCTGAATGTCCGGTTTCCCCGCCGCCGCTTTTGAAATCATTTCCGCTACGTCAATGGAAATAAAATCCGTGCTTGCCGCTACAGGTTCAAGTTCAAACGGCGTGTTGTAATCCAGCCCAAGATACATGGCAAATTGAGCCATTGAAAGTTTTAAGCCGTTTTCCGTTTGGTCGATTATCGGCCGCATATTTTCTTTTGCAACCAGCGCCTGTAAATAAGTAAGTTCAGGAGCAAGACCGGCGTTGTAATTTGCCTGCGCCATTTGCACCTGACGTTCGGCGTTTTCAAAACTTCCGCGAAGCAGATTGATGTTTTCCTGCAGTAAAAGCAAATTGTGGTACGCCTTGCGGATATCACGTTCAAGCTGTAATCTTGCCTTCTCGTAACTGATAATCCCGCTTTCGTAATCCAGTCTGAGTTTTTTCATGTCTTCGATCATGGAAACATTAAAACTAACTGCCGCGGTAATTGAGCCGGCTACCTTCCATTGAGAACCGCCGCCGCCCAACGTAATATCAGGTGCAGTTGGTCCCAGAATCTGGCTCAATGGTAATACCATTGCTTCTGGCGCATTGTTCAAGCGCAGTAACGCGCCTCCCACATCGACCGATGGAATAAATTGATTCCATGACAAATCCGACGCCCGCTTCTTTGTCGCCGTACCCGCACGGGTTGATTCAAGAGCGAGGTTGTTTTTAACTGCCAGCTGTACCGCTTCATCCGGACTTATCCGCATGGGCGGCGCTGTTTCCTGAGCCTGCAAATTTGCACATAACAACAGGATAACTGCCAGACAGAACGGGACTTTTAGCCCGTCTGCATACCGTTTTTTAAGGTTCATATGACTCCTTCCTTTGGCCCGCTTAACGCGCGGCCTTTTTTAATCCTTCGGCGGCACATACATTCGCTCCGCCGATTATTGCGATTACTGTAGCTTCATTACAAGTAACGCGGTTACTTGTAATGAAGTTCCTTGCAATATAACATTTTATGTTCATCGTTTAAAGCCTCCAAGCCCCAAAGTTATAAATTTGTATAACACGCGAATGTCGTCATTTTGCACCTTCCCGGAAGGAATTCCCGCCGATTGTGTGTTTTTTTTCATAAACGGCTGTATTAGTATATTTGTTAATAAAAACAAAACCCAATAATAAGTAAGCAGTTTTGTTTTATCATCTTTTATATACCGTCTTTTAAATTCAATATTTTTAAAAGGTCTTAAATAGTCGGGCTCTTTTTCCGGTTTGCCAAGGTCCAGTTTTCGCGTGCGAATCCAGTCAATGGCGGTAAGAATTTCCGGACGGGAACGCAGATAAACCGCGATCGAAAAAATCCCAAGATAGAGCTGTTCCGCCGTATCAGAAGACAATTTAATTCCCTGCTGCGCGAAATCAATAATACGCTCAAACTCGCTCACAAAAAGGCGGCGCAGCATATCCTTTTTGTTTTTAAAATGCCCGTAAAGGCTGCTTTTTGAAATACCCATGCGTTTGGCTACCATATTCATAGAAGTTTCCCAAGGTCCCGCTTCCGCAACGGCTTCGGCTATGGCTTTTAACAGCGGCTCAGGTTCTTCGCCGTGCATCCTTCCTTCAACCATATTTTCAAGTTTTTCAAAATCAAGTGCGACTATTTCTTCGGCAGAAAACTCAGTCCCATTTTTAATGATCTCATATATGGTAGAAACAATTTTTTGTATCTCTTCTTCGGGCGGAGGGTTTACAAAGGAATTATTTGTTTTATGAAAGCACGATATAAAAAATGTCAGAGTGGCAAATACCAAATTCAGCACCGTTGGGTTCGCGTCATATTTTTTCTCAATAACCAGTTGAAGTGTTTTTATGTCCGTACCGCGGGCTTTAAAGTGCTCCGATATGGTCTGAGTGTCCAGATTACGGTTGTAAATGTTTACCAGAGAGAAAAGCAGGGCGTATACATTCCGGGCATAAAAGCCGGTTATACCTTGTACTAAGGTATAAATCCCTTCATCGGCATCCTTTGCCTGAAGAGCCCGTTCAAAATCCGCCCGGACGGAAGCGGTAAAATCGTCAAAAAAGCGTTCGGTCATGGCGGCGCTAAGAGCCTGCTTTTTTTCAAAATGACGGTACAGTGCGGGCTTGCTTACCTTTAGCTCTTCGGCAAGCTGGCTGAGACTGGTTTTTTGATAAAAATTGCAGCCCCAAACATGGAAGGCCGCATCTACTATTTCTGCCTTTGTCATCTTCTTCTCACCTGCGGCCATGTTAACGACCGGTCGGTAACAAGAACTATAACAAATCAAAACGAGAAAGGCAACAGGGTTTTGAAATATTTTTATAATTTTTTAGGGGATTAAGCAGGCAGGTTTTTTACTAATTTTGGTTTTTTGAAGTGGATAGACGGTGAATTACCGCCGTCTATCATTTAATTCTAAAGATTACCGAAACGTCTTGTGGACGACATTAATGCGCCGCAGACCATTAAGTGGGCAGATAATTGCGCCAAATAGTCTAAGAATTTAACTCCATGTTGTAGTGGTTTAATAATATCCGCTATAACAATAAAGATAAGCCACAAAACAATAAAAACGAGCAGGATTAATTCTGTAACCGCAATGTC
>JAIRUC010000162.1 GCA_031254615.1 Treponema sp.
TTCAGTTTTTGGAAAAGCCTCAATTGCTTTAAGACAGGGTCAGAGCCGCTTTGCCGAGATGTTTCTATTTAACCGATTACCAATATAAATTTGTCCATATCTTAACATTTGGCAGTATACAGTTATTTCAATAATAGAGTAGTTCGGAAACTTCAGTTTCTGAACTACTTCCTTATAGAAATAGCAGTTTTTAAGGCCGTAGGCCGTAAAACTGCAAGGCTTGTGAGGGAACCAACCGGGTTCCCGAACAAGTCTAATTATCTGAAGGAGTAAAGCATGAAGATGTATTATCGTATTTTGGTAATTTTTGCCGCCGCGCTCCTGTCCATGACAGGCTGTGCAAAAGGGAAAAAAGGGACGGACGTGGCCACAGACCGTAATGCGGGAGCAATAACTGTTTATACGGCGTTGGAAGACGAACTTGTTACGGAATATCTGGACGCATTTAACAGAAGATACCCGAACATAAAAGTGAACATTGTGCGCGAATCAACGGGTATTATAACCGCACGGCTTTTAGCGGAAAAAGACAACCCCAGGGCGGATTTGGTGTGGGGCACCGCGGCGTCTTCCATGATGGTACTTGACAACTTCGGGCTACTTGAACCTTATGCGCCTGAAGGAATTGGCAAGATACTGCCGGTATTCAAATCGGATAAATCTGTTCCTACATGGGTTGGTATTGACGCGTGGGAAACCGCTTTTGTGGTCAATACTACAGAACTTGCCAAACTTGGACTCAGCGCCGCAGACATCACATCTTACAATGATCTGCTGCGTCCGCAGCTTAGGCAGCATATTGTTATGTCAAATCCCAATTCGTCCGGCACGGGTTTTCTTACGGTGGCGGGGGTATTGCAGCTTAACGGTAAAAATTCGGAAGGCGGATGGAATTACCTTTCAGAACTTCATGAGAATATCGCTCAATATGTCCATTCCGGTTCAAGGCCCGCAAAAATGGCCGCCGCCGGAGAATGTGTGATAGGGGTAAGTTTTGGTTATGCGGGGATAAGTGAGAAGAAAAAAGGCGCGCCTGTTGAAATTGTGTTTCCGGTTGAAGGTTCAGGCTGGGACATGGAAGCAAACGCCCTGATAAAAAAGGACGCGGTTATTCCGGCGTCATATACTTTTCTGGACTGGGCAATTTCCGATGAGGCAATGGAACTGTACAAGAAAAATTATCCCATTATTGCCACCGGCGGAGACGGTAACTATGACGGCTACGAAATCGATCCTGTTAAACAACTGATTAATAACGATTTTGCGTGGGTATCGGGTAACCGGGATACTATTCTTAACAGGTGGATCACGCTGTTTGACGGCAAGTCCGCCGCCAGATAAAAAGGGGACGAGGCATGAACTTTTTGGAGATTAAAGATATTACCAAACGCTTTGGGACGCAGACCGTACTTAACGGCATTAATGCGGATATTGAAAGGGGCGAACTTGTGTGTATACTCGGCCCTTCCGGCTGCGGCAAAACAACCCTGCTGCGTATTATAGCGGGTCTTGAAAACGCCGATTCCGGCAAAATTTTTATTGACGGCAAGGATTGCACCCTTCTCCCTCCGTCAAAGAGGAATTTCGGAATCGTGTTTCAGTCCTATGCCCTTTTTCCGCACATGACCGTGATGGAGAATGTCATGTTTGGACTGAAACAGAAAAAAGAAATGAGTGTGGTTGAAAAGGAAAATAAAGCCCTTGATATGCTTAAACTTGTCGATATCAGTGATCACCGGGATAAATACCCCCGGCAGTTATCAGGCGGGCAGCAGCAGAGAACGGCCCTTGCCCGCGCTGTTGCTCTTTCCCCGTCATACCTTTTACTTGACGAACCGCTGTCGGCTCTGGACGCCAAGGTGCGTTCCAAACTACGCACGGAAATAAAAACCCTTCAGCGCAAACTGGGCGTTACCACGATTATGGTTACCCACGATCAGGAAGAAGCTCTGACTATGGCCGACAGAATCATCGTGATGAATAATGCTGTTGTGGAACAGATTGGCCGACCTCATGCGGTGTATAACAGGCCGGCAACCAGTTTTGTCGCAAACTTTATTGGTACAATGAATTTTTACGGCAGAGGAGCAGAAAAGCGCGGCATACGTCCTGAGAAAATCAAGATCGTTGACTGTTCGCAGCCTTATGATATTACGGCGCTGGTACAGGACATAGAATTCAAGGGAGCGTTTACTCGTGTTCACAGCTTGATTCCAGAGGAAAACACCGGAATGAGCATTGACTTGCCTTCTGACTATGCCGATGGCATGAAACTTAAAAGGGAAGCCACCATTTTTTTGCAAATACCGGATGAATATGCCGTCAGATATCCGGTATACGGTGCATAATGATCATTGACGTAATTAAACGCCGTCTTATCCGTTTCAACACGGCGCAATTGGGCCTGTTGCTGCTTGTCCTTTGCGTGTTTACCATAGCTTTTGTTTTTCCTCTGGGAACGCTTTTTTCAAAAGCCTTTACCGGGAATTCGGGAAAATTTATCGGGCTTGACAACTACAGACGTTATTTCAGTACGCCATCGCTCAGTATTTCGGTATGGAACACTGTTTTCATATCGCTGGTAGCAACGGCTTTTAGCTCCGTATTTGGTCTTCTGTACGCCTATGCCATAACGAGGACTGCTATTCCCGGAAAGACTTTGTTTAAGTATATCGCTTTGTTTCCGATATTTATTCCCACAGTGGTTCACGCCCTGGGTCTCGTGTATATTTTCGGGAGACAGGGTTTTATAACCCGGCTTGGTTTTGACATTTCGCTTTATGGGCGTAACGGCATTATTATTTCCGAAATTATTTATACGTTTCCTCAGGCGTTCCTTCTGTTCTTTGTCGCTTTGGAATATGCCGACGGACGCTTGTATGAAGCCTGTACCGCTATGGGTATACGGCCATTTCAGCAATTCCTGAACGTAACGCTTCCGGAAATAAAATATACGGTTATCAATACCCTCTTTGTGTGTTTTACCCTTGCCTTTACCGATTTTGGCGCGCCCAAGGTGATAGGGGGAAGCTACAATGTTCTTGCCACCGATATTTATAAACAAATCGCGGGGCAGTTCAACATGAATATGGGGGCCGTAGTAGGCACCTTGCTGCT
>JAIRUC010000164.1 GCA_031254615.1 Treponema sp.
CACAGGCGCGGGCGTTTTAATCGTACTGCTAATGGTAACGCTGCTTATGATATTCGTTGTGCCGAAGTTCAAGAAGATGCAGATACTGATCGACAATATCACCCGCGTCACAAGGGAAAACCTGACCGGCCTGCGTGTCGTCCGCGCCTATAACGCCGAGGATTATCAGGAAAACAAATTTGAAAAGGCCAATGACGAGCTTATCGGCACGCAGATGTTTACCAGCCGCGCGATGGCGGTAATGATGCCTGTTATGAATGTGATGATGGCCGGGCTTTCCCTCGCAATCTATTGGATAGGGGCGTATCTGATCGAAGCGGCGGATGTGCCGGAAAAATTAACCGTGTTTTCCAACATGGTCGTATTTTCACAATACGCCATGCAGGTGATCATGTCATTTATGATGCTTGTAATGATATTCATTATGCTGCCCCGCGCCAGCGTTTCCGCAAAACGTATCAACGAAGTGCTTGATACTAAGCCAAAAATTTTGGATGGCGGAGAAACAAACGGCAAGCCGGGTGTTGCCGGCGAGATCGAATTTAGTTCTGTCAGTTTTACATATCCCGATGCGGCGAAACCTGTCCTTGAAGATATAAGTTTTTCTGCGAAACAAGGAGAAACTGTCGCCTTTATCGGTTCTACCGGCAGCGGAAAATCCACGCTGATCAATCTTATCCCCCGCTTCTTTGACGCAACCGAAGGCGAGGTGTTAGTTGACGGCGTAAATGTGAAGGATTACAAACTGGAATCGCTGTTAAATAAAATAGGATATGTGCCGCAAAAAGCCGTTTTATTCAAAGGCACTGTTGAATCCAATGTAGCTTACGGCGACAATGGCGGTGGCGAAGATTACAGCCTTGACGATGTTAAAAAAGCTGTGCGGATTGCGCAGGGTGCGGACTTTGTTGAAAAGATGGACGGCGAATACGGAGCGTCAATCGCGCAGGGCGGAACCAACGTATCCGGCGGCCAGAAACAACGGCTTGCCATTGCCCGCGCCGTGTGCCGCAAACCGGAAATCTACATCTTTGACGATTCCTTTTCGGCGCTTGATTACAAAACCGATCGTGTTTTACGAAGCGTGCTGAAAAAAGAAACCGCCGGCGTAACCAGTTTAATCGTAGCGCAGAGAATCGGTACGATTATGGATGCGGATCAGATCATTGTGCTTGATGAAGGCAAAATCGCCGGAAAAGGAAAACACAAAGAGTTACTCCAAACCTGCGCGGTTTACAAAGAAATCGCCATGTCGCAATTAAGCGAGGAGGAACTGGCATCATGAGTGATACAAGAGGCGGAAGCAAGGGGTCGATGGCCCCACCTATGCGGCGGATGGGTCCTATGGGCGGGATGAGAGGCGGCCGTGGTATGGGCGGCGGAGAAAAAGCGAAAGATTTTAAAGGAACATGGGTCAAGTTAATTCGCTACTGCAAAAAATATATGCCGGTGATTATGATTGCCCTTGTCATTGCGGTAGTTGGTACGGTGCTTCAAATCATCGGACCGAATATGTTAAAAGAAATGACAAATGTAATAATGAAGGGGTTACCCGCTGTTGTAAACGGAGTTCCCGTTGTCGGAGCGATTGATTTTAACGCCGTGTTCAATATTGGCATACTGCTTGTTTTCTTCTACGCGGGGTCGGGGATTTTCAGCTTTGCGGAAAATTTTATCATGGCGACGGTAACCGCCAAAATATCGAAAAATATGCGCACCGGCATTTCCAAAAAAATAAACAGACTCCCGCTAAAATATTTTGATAAAACCAGCTTTGGCGATGTGATCAGCCGCGTAACAAACGACGTTGACGCCATCGGGCAGACAATGAATCAAAGCATTGACAATCTGGTAAGGGCGATCACTCTGTTTGCCGGATCGCTTGTCATGATGTTTTACAACAGCTGGATACTTGCGCTTGTCGCCGTTTGCTCTGCCCTTGCCGGATTTGCGCTGATGACGCTGATAATGAAAAAGTCCCAAAAACATTTTACCGCTCAGCAGCAAAGCCTTGGCGACATTAACGGCCATATCGAAGAAATTTATTCGGGACATGATGTTGTTAAAGCGTATAACGGCGGGAAAAGCGCCAAAAAAACTTTTGAAGAGATTAACAGCTCACTTTACAACAGCGGCTGGAAATCCCAATTTTTTTCCGGCCTGATGCAGCCCCTTATGCACTTTATCGGAAACTTCGGTTATGTCGCCGTTTGTGTTGTCGGCGCGGCGCTGGCAGTGAACGGCGCGATTTCTTTCGGCGTTATCGTAGCGTTTATGATATACATCCGCTTCTTTACACAGCCGCTGTCGCAGATGGCCCAGTCAATGCAGATGTTGCAGAGGACAGCCGCCGCAAGCGAACGTGTCTTTGAATTTTTTGATGAAGAGGAAATGAGCGAAGAAAGCCAAAAGCTCAAAAAGCTGGAAAACATCAAAGGCGATGTTGAGTTTAAGCATGTTCACTTTGGCTATGAAAAAGACAAAACCATTATCAATGATTTTTCCGCTCAGATAAAAGCCGGACAAAAAATCGCCAT
>JAIRUC010000172.1 GCA_031254615.1 Treponema sp.
CTCCCGCACAGCAACTTTTCCGTCATGCGTCAAATGTATCCCTGACGGGCTGCCCTCCGGCAGAGCCCGTTTCCGTTTCGTTTGACGGCGTAAATGTACGGATAATTCACCAAAATCAAAGACAATAATAATTATTAAAACGTATAAATTCACAGTATATGAACAGACAACTCACCCTTGACCGCCTGCACGAACTCAAACTGACGGAACATGGCGCAGTCGGAAACCTTGTGGACTATGCGTAAATATTTGTTAATCTGAACAAAAAAAGTTAATATCGACTACGCCTCTTAGAGTTGCCCTGAAAGCTTTGATTTTGGCGTTAAAAGATTCGGCAGATGCGTTAGTTGCGCGATTGATAAAGAAGTTTAGAATTTCCTCATAATGTTCATAAACGGTTGCGGCAATTGTATTGAACGACTTAAATTCCGATTCGGCCACTTTATTGTACCACCGGGCAAGACTCAGAGTTCCTGACCTCGGAAACATAAATTGTTGAAAACGAAAAAAGTATTATATTTGCAGAGGAAACAGGAATGTCCCTGTTTTTTTTAAAAATGAGAAATATGCCATCAGCAACCCTGCCGTTATTTACAGATGATATGACAATCGTAAACCTGAAAGTTGGCGTTCAAAAGCGCGACGGAATGGTCTATTATTTCAACGGTTTCCTGCCGTTTTATCAGCGCCGTGAAAATGATCGTTCCAGTTTCAAGCATGTGATATGTCAGATGCTAAGCAACAACCTGGCTACGCGTGCACAATTGTCAGTTGCCTTTCAAATACCGGCCAGAAGCATAAGCCGCTGGTTAGAAGAATTTAAGCGTGAAGGCGAAGGAAAATTTTATGTAAAAAAAAAGTAGCTCATACGCGCATATTCACCGATGAGGTGAGATGTAAAATTACAAATCTTCATTTAAGCGGCCAGGATACGGAGGAGATATGCGAAGCATTGTCCATTCGGAAGAATACTTTTTATAAGGCTTTGTCTCAGAAGCGAATAACGCTTCCGTCATTGCCGGTTGAACCGGTTAACACAGATGTATCAACAAAGAGCAGCCGCAGTGTGCTGGATAACATGTCGGGTATGGGCAAGTCATGCACGAATGAAGTGTCGCGTGTGCTGGCTTCCTGTGCCGGCATTCCCGTTCAACCCGCATTCGGCAACCATTACGATATCAGTTACGGCGGCCTGCTGTTGTCCCTTCCTTCGCTGCTGGCATGCGGATTGTTACGTCACATATCGCGTTTCGAGCAGGTGAGCGGATATTATACGGCCGCACAGGTGTTCGTCAGTCTGGCATTTCTCATGCTCCTGCGAGTCAACCGTCTTGAGCAGGCTGATACGGTTCCGGCCGGTGACTTGGGCCGCTGCCTTGGTCTTGACAGGATACCGGAGGTGAAAACGCTACGCAAGCGCATAGCCCTGTTTTGTGAGGCAGCGGATGTTGAAGAATGGATGTCGTCGCTGAGCCGCGAGTGGATGCAGGCGGATGAGGCGCTGGAAGGGACGTTGTATTTAGACGGTCATGTATGCCTGTATTACGGGGAAAAAACCCGAATGCCCAAACGTTTTGTAAGCCGCATGCGCCTGTGTATGAGCGGGAGTACCGATTATTGGGTAAACGACCGTTTGGGATCCCCTTTTTTTGTTGTCCATAAAACAATCAACGAGGGTATGATAAGCGTGCTCAAAGAGGACGTCATTCCCCGTTTGAAGAGGGACGTCCCCAATCAACCCGCCGAAACGGAGCTCGCCGCCAATGACAGACTGCACCGTTTCATGCTTGTTTTCGACCGCGAAGGATACAGCATTGAATTTTTTGAATATCTGGCTCGGGAGCGGATCGCTTTCTGCACATACCGCAAGAACGTCAGGGAAGACTGGCCGGAAGAGGAATTTGCGGATTATGAGATTGTCACGCCGGGCGGTGAAACGGAAACCGTCCGGCTGGCCGAACGCCAAACCGCGCTTTACGGGAAAAAGGAAAAGGGGGAGAAACAAAAAGAGGCGGCAGTGCGGGAAATACGGAAAAAAACAGCTTCGGGTCACCAAACTGCTATTATTACGACAAATCACATGCTGTCCATGATTAAAATAGCCCTGCTGATGTTTGCCCGATGGGGACAGGAAAACTTCTTCAAATACATGGTGGAAAGTTTTGGAATAGACAGTATTACGAGCTATTTCAAAAATCCTGTTCCTGACACGTCACAGGTCATTAACCCCCGATACAGGGAGCTTGACCGGCAACATAAACAAATAACGGCGCGGATAAACAACAGTAAAATCAAATACGCCCAGATAAGCCTTCAAAACAAAGAAATGTCCAAAAAGGAAATCGAACGGTACACGAAAAAGAAAAGCGATATGCAACTGGAAATAGAAGACCTTGAAAAACAGCGGACAGCGGTTATAGAACAAAAAAATGCCGTCAACAGGAAAATGTTATTTAGGGATTTGGATGAAAATCAAAAGTTTGACACATCCGTCAATGAAAGGAAATTCTTCCTGGACGCCATTAAAATCATTGCTTACAGGGCTGAAACCGCCTTATGCAATCTCATAAAAAACCTTATGGCCTCACCACAACAGGCGCGTACCCTTGTAAGAAAATTTTATTCTTCCGATGCTGATATTGAACTCGACCAATCCAATTCTGTTTTACTTGTTAAACTGCATCGGACAAACCATTGGGCTGACGACAAAATACTCGAATACTTATGTACCCAACTTAATGAAACCGAGACTGTCTTTCCAGCCACCAATTTGACTTGTCAGTTCAAATTGGTGACATCTTGATTTCCTCCGAAGTCAGGAACTCTGAAATTGAAAGGCTGGAAACCTTTTTCACATTCAGAAACGCCTGCAAATCAGGTTCAATCGGGTTGAAATCCATAGAACCCGCCAAATTGCGCGATTTTATGCCTGTCGGTTCGACGGAATACGCGCGGGGACAGGAGTTCAAATTCACGGATGAAAAGTCATATTTAAATTATTCATTATATAAACTCTGGATTATAGCTATGTTAAACAAAACAGAATTATTGGATTTAGCCACCCGGCTGGCAGCGACTTTGCTCGAAATGGAAGCAAAGAAAAAGGACGAAGGGAACCGGGGTAAAACTACCCTGTCGCAAGGCATTGAAGATGTGAAAACCGCAAAAAATCTGCGCGGTTTCATTGATGCGCTCACCCCCCTTATTGAAGGCAGTAACGCCGATTTATTTGTCGATGTCGTGGAACAGGTTTTGAAAATGCCGACGGACAATTTCCCCCTGTTTATAACACTTGTACGTTTTGAACTTTCCCATTTGAAATATTTGAAATCAAAAAAATAACAATAAAAAAATAAAGATTATGAACCCTTTCATTTATTTGCGCGGACTGCGCCATGCTGAGCATACCGTTTTTGCCGTGAACGACGGACAGAAGTATTATACCGACCCTCAATTTGGAAAATTGATGGCCTATTCGAGCGGACAACAAGTCAAGCGCTCTATCATCGAAGCATTAAATATGCCTTTTGCAGCCATTACATTTAACTGGGAATTAGACAAAAAGGAAAACAAGGCCAATCAAAAAGAACCCCACTCACCCTGCGACCCCACATTTGCCGACCAATTATTAGGCGGATATATGAAAGCGGAAAGCGGCAGTTTTACAGTAAAACGGAGAAGCCCGCTGTCTGTTTCGGCCATGCGTCCCCTGCATCCGCTTTTAGGCGGTATAGAGTATCCGAGAGAAAATCTGTCTTTCGACAGAACCTCTCACCCCGAACACCATATCGTAAACGTATATTGGGTTGACGGGAAAAAACGGGGTGCAAAACTGTCGGAAGACGAACTGAATGAATGGCTGACAACGAACAACCGTAATTTGCCCAACCGTGCATTCATCCAAGACCAAACCCGTGCAAGCGGGTTATTTGTATATGATGTCGCTATTGATTTACGCACACTTTTCTGCGTATCAACCAATAAACTCGAACCCGAACTGTTCCCTGATATTGAAGCGAAAATGCGTGATGCAGGCTGGACGGACGGCGTCAATATCTTTGGCAGATGTTTGATTTGCCCCGAAGAAAAACGGAAAGAAATCATTCCGTTGTTAAGATCGGAAGAGCGTCGTGTAGGGAAAGAGTGTGGATCTTCGTGT
>JAIRUC010000223.1 GCA_031254615.1 Treponema sp.
CGCGTAAAACTCGGCGGCCTTCTCTGTCGATTCAGGATTCATACCTCCGATTATCCGGTCATTATTCTCCAGATCAAACAGGATATTACCCGGCATTATCCTCTCAGGACAATAGGCGGCATAAATCTTATCTTTCAAATCCGGGCGCTCTTTATAAATAAGCGCGGTGATTTTTTCGGTTGTCTTAACCGGCGAAGTTGATTTTATGACCAGTAAATTTCCATGACGCAGGAAGGGAAGCGCCATGCGTACTGCGGATTCCACCGGAGAAATACCGACGCGGCGATTCGTTTTAACCGGGGTGGGAACGGCGATAAAAAAGGCCTCCGCCGGTTCCGGCGTTAACGACGCTTTCAAATTGCCGCCGGTAACAGCCTCCTGCATCATTTCTTCCAAGTCGGGGTCGGGAATACACACTTTTCCCAGATTAAAGGCATTTACCGCTTCAGGATTTACATCAACACAGGTAACTTGAATTCCCCTGTTTGCAAGAACTGCGGCTGTTGGAAGCCCTATATATCCTAATCCGATAAAGACTGTTTTCATTTCCAAATTAACTGCTATTTTTTGGGCAAAGCGAGACCAAACCACTCAAAAAGTGGCTTTTTCTTCTATATATTACAAACCCTGCCGCCGCCGAAACAGGTTGGCTTGGTTTGACCGTGCTGGCTGCAGCAGTCGGCCGGTGTTATGTCTCATCTGTGTTCAAATGCCCTCTAAATCCAATAGAAATTATCTAATAGGATTTATTAATATAAATCCTATTAGAATTTTGAAAAAATATCAAGAACATGCCAAAAATTAGAATAACCTCCTCGAAGTCTGCTTTTTTTCGACCATAATGTGATGTGGATAGAAATTGGGTCTATTTTTCCGGTTTATATGCGTAATACATAAAAAGGAGGAACATTCAATGGGCTGTTTTTCCCGTAAGCCCATAAGGGTTAGATATGACAGAGGCCGATTTACGGCAGATTTTAAGTAAAAATATTAAATCACTGAGAAGCCTACGATCTTTATCCCAGAGTGAACTGGCTGAAAAAGCGGATATTTCAATTCCTTTTTTAAGTAATATTGAACGTGCCCTTAAATGGCCTCACCCCGAAACGCTGGTTAGGCTTGCCCAAGCCCTTGATGTTGAGGTATACATGCTTTTCAAAAAGAAAATACCGGCTCAGCCTGTCGATGTACGAAATATCCTGGCAAAATATAAAAAAGACGTGTCAGTCGCATTACATAAAACAGTCCTGGCGGCAATAGAAAACTCTTTGGAAATTATTAGTTCCCATTATATTGATAATGAACAGTAGCCGCAAAAGTGATCGAGAAATCCGTAACCGAAATGACCGAGGCGGAAGAGTGGGCATCGTTTTTTGAATATTTGACAGACAAGGCAAAAAGTGAGAAAATTACAGAAATAGTAAACCGCGAGGGAGGGATAGCGATGGCGGCAAATGCGTTATTTAACATCACCGACGATGAACGGGAATTTGCACGTCTCACCAGCGAATTAAAGTACGAACTCGACCTCCAAAGCGGCATGGTCAATGCCAAGCGGCAGGGTATTCAACAGGGCGTTCAGCAAGGACTATTTGAAACAGCCCGAAAAATGAAAACTCTGGGTTTTTCATCAGAACAAATACAAGCAGTTACCGGGCTTTCCGCACAACAGATTCAGGATATTTAGAAAAAGTGAGAAAATTTGAACCACAAAAAATAAAGGCACTGGCTATTGATTTAGACGGGACTACCCTTTTGCCAAACACAACTCTGGGTGAACGTACCCGGTCGTGTATAAGAAGGTTAGTTTCAAAAGGGATGAAAATAATTATCTCTACCGGCAGGGCAATCGAAGCGTCTGAGCCTTTTCGCTATGAAATGAGAGCGGAAGGGCCGATGGTGTATTTTAACGGCGCCGAAGTTGTGGAAATGCCTTCCGGTAAAATACTGCATACCAATTTGATCAGCAAAGATGTCGTGGATTTTGGAACAGATATTGCCCGAAGTTTGGGAATTCACTATCAGATATACCTGCCTGCCGGAATTTCTCCCGATACCGGGAAGCATGATATTCACCAAAAAAGTGAAGCGCTTTTAATTGAAAAATTCGGTGAGGAAGCGCAGATGTACAAAAATCATACTGGCATAACGCCTGTCATCAAAGACCTTAAAAGCATAGCCGCTATGCCGGATTTGGAGGGCTGTATCAAGGGGATGTTTATTGCCGATCCTTCCCTTCATGATGAAATCCGAAAAAGAATGAGCGAGCGTTTTGGAGACCAGATAAGCATAATGCGCAGTTTCCCGACATTTTTGGAAGTGCTGAATAAGGGCGTTTCCAAGGGCGAGGGGCTAAAAATCGCAATGGACTACAAGGGGCTTAAACCGGAAGAAGTTATCGCTTTTGGGGACGAAGAAAACGATTTGCCGATGTTCAGCGTGGCAGGTTTTGCCGCCGCCCCGGAAAACGCGAGGGTAAATATTCAGAAAGCGGCGGATTTGGTGTACGGCTCCAATGCCGACGAGGGCTTGGCGGTCTATCTTGAGGAAGTTTTTTTATATGGCGCCAGTCTTTAGCCACTCGACATAATTTGTCAAATTCGCTATATTTATACTATGATATTTCCTTTGAAGAACCTCATCGAATACGATGGGAATATGTATGAAATTACCACAGCGGCTTCGCGGAGAAGCTATCAGCTTTCCATGCTGAAAGACCCGGAAATCGAAGATAACGACGGCAAAGTCGTTTCTCTCGCCGCCCGCCAGATATTTACACAGGAAGTTGAATTCAGGCTTGAAGACCAATAGTCCTGTTCTTATCCTTTTTGGACCGACTGCTTCGGGAAAAACCGGTATACTCCTTGAACTTTTTAATTCCTCAAGCGGCTTACAGGCGGAAGTTGTTTCCGCAGACTCCATGCAGGTTTACCGGGGGATGGACATCGGGACTGCCAAACCTTCCGTAGAGGAGAGGGCCCGCCTTCCCCACCATTTAATTGATATCCGGGACCCATCGCAGCAGTTCAACGCCGGTGATTTTGTCCGCCTTGCAGATGAGGCCTGCAAAGAAATCGCAAGCCGCGGCAAGCTGCCTGTGGTGTCAGGCGGGACGGGTTTCTACCTTAAAAATTTTATCATGGGGTTAAGCGAGGCGCCCCCTTCAAACGAAGAAATCCGCGCCGAACTGAAAAATGAATTACAGGAAAAGGGATCTGTCGCTCTCATGACGGAGCTGGCCGCAGCAGATCCGGTCAGCGCAGGGCGTATTCATATTAATGACGAGTACCGCCTTTTGCGCGCCCTTGAAGTGTGGCGCTCCTGCGGACAGCCGCTTTCATCATTTGAAGTAAACTCCGAAAAAAAGCGCTCTTGCTTCCGCTTCATTACAATCGGGCTTTCACGGGAAAGGGAGGAACTTTACCGCCGTATAAACCTGCGCTGCGAGGAGATGTTCCGCCGCGGACTGGCCGAAGAGGTACGCTCTCTTTACGAGAAGGGATACACGCCGAATGATCCCGGCCTGCGCGCTATCGGCTACCGTGAGTTTTTTGTCGAGGCGGAAGATGGCACAGCAGGTGAAAAAAGCTGGCGGCTTTCGCAGGACATTGACGGAGTGCAGGCGCTTGT
>JAIRUC010000229.1 GCA_031254615.1 Treponema sp.
TGTAAGCGGCGTTAGCGGCAAATTTAAATGAGAGAAATACTCGAAAGGGAACTGGTATATTTTTGGTTTTACTTTTCAGTTCAGTTTGAACAGATTGTCTGGTATTGGCTGTTCGGAATGATATTGGGTTCAGTTATTTCCGTATTTGGCAAAGAAAAAATTCACGCGCTCTTTGTCAAAATGCGGGATACGAAGATGGGTGTTTTCGGAATTATTCCCGCTTCGCTTTTGGGCATTGCCTCTCCACTTTGCATGTACGGAACAATCCCGATTGCCGCTTCCTTTGCCGAAAAAGGCATGGCCGAGGAATGGATCGCCGCCTTTGTGATGAGTTCAATCCTTCTTAATCCGCAGTTGCTTTTTTACAGCGCCGCTCTGGGTGTGCCGGCTCTTGTTATTCGCTTTGTCTGTTGTTTCCTTTGCGGCACGGCGGCGGGGATTTGCGTGCGTTTGTTTTTTAAGAAGAAGCCGTTTTTCAAATTTACCAAGTTTGAAGAGACGGCAAGCCGGGACACCGACCCGAATCCGCTTATCCGCTTCCTTAAAAATTTCGGCAGAAATATTAAAGCGACAGGGCCGTACTTTCTTGCGGGCATTATTCTTACCGCTCTTTTTCAGCGTTATGTGCCGCAGGAGGCTTTTGCCCGTTTATTCGGAAGGAACAGAGCTTTCGGCGTATTGATGGCGGCGGCTGTCGGCGTTCCCCTGTATGTATGCGGCGGCGGAACAATCCCCCTGCTTCGTGAATGGATGTTAAATGGCATGACACTTGGCTCCGCTTCGGCGTTTATGATCACAGGTCAGGCAATGAAAATAACAAACCTTGGAGCGGTAAAAATCGTCCTTGGCATCAAACATTTTTTATTTTTCATTTTATTTACTTTATTGTTTGCCCTGTTAAGCGGGCTTGCGATAGATTTAGTAAGAATAAACTTTTAATGTACTGTATACTTTTTACAATCATCCATTATTCAAAACCTTCGCCATGAATTCCGCGCGATTTTTTACGTTGAATTTTTTGAAAATGTGCATAACATGAGTTTTAATGGTTACCGGAGAAATATAAAGACGCTCTCCCATTTCTTTGTAGCTTAAACCTTCCTGCGCCAGCAGAAGGGCAACTTCCACTTCACGGCTGGAAAGGCCGCGCTCGGCGCGTCATGTACTCTCACAATTTTTTCTTACCTATCATCGGCTGGAAGAAAGCGCAAGAATCAGGTATACTACAGGAAAGATGAAACCACCGTACAAGGACAAGCGAGACATTGTTGCTCCTGCTGAAAGCGAAAAATGTTTTTTTGCTGATATTTCACAGATATTATTGGAAGGCCGTAATAAAACCTGCGCGGCCGTCAATTTTGCTATGGTGGAAACTTATTGGAACATGGGTAAAAGGATCGTCGAACAGGAACAGCATGGAAAAGAACGTGCAAATTACGGCGAACAATTGCTTGTCAATCTTTCCCGCTATTTAAGCGACACATTTGGCAAAGGGTTCTCTGTTGCCAATTTATGGAATTTTAGGCAATTTTATCTTACTTGGCCCGGTAACTCAATTCCCTACACACTGTGTAGAGAATTGAGCTGGTCGCATATTCGCCTGATTATGCGCCTTGATAGTGAAAACGCCCGTGAATACTATCTAAATGAATCACGCTCTCAAAGATGGAGTGTCCGTGTTCTGGAACGTAATATACAGACAAATTATTATGAGAGGCTTTTATCGTCTCAAAAACCAGCGCTTCCGGCAACGGAACAGCAAAACGCTCTTACAAAAGAAAACTTGATAAAAGACCCATATGTTCTTGAATTCCTTAATTTACCGGAGAACCCTGTTCCGAAAGAAACAACCCTGGAATCGGCAATAATAAGCCATTTGCAGGACTTTTTACTTGAAATGGGCAGGGGCTTTTCCTTTGTTGGACGGCAGTTTCGTATAAGCTCTGAAACAACACATTTCTATATCGACCTTGTATTTTATAATTATTTACTTAAATGTTTTGTAGTTATTGACTTGAAAACAAAAAAACTGACCCATCAAGACATAGGGCAAATGGATATGTATGTGAGGATGTTCGATGATTTGAAGCGTGGAGAAGATGATAATCCCACAATTGGAATTATCCTGTGTACTGAAAAGGACGAAATTGTAGTAAAGTATTCCGTACTTTCAGAGAGCCGCCAGATTTTTGCATCAAAGTACAAATTGGTTCTCCCAACCGAAGAAGAACTGATTGCAGAACTTGAACGGAACACCCGTTACTTGCGTGAAATTCTGGATGATAAAAAATAGTGATGTGCGCATGGTGTCAGCCGCAATTTTTTCGTAATATCGTTAGGTGAAATATATACGCTTGATATAATAAAAAAAGCCCAACCACTTTTCAGCAGTCGGGCTATTTTCTTAAGTGCAGAAAAAGTTTTAGCCGCCGTAAACCGCGATCATAACACCTGCGGCAATGGCGGTGCCGATAACGCCCGCTACGTTCGGGCCCATTGCGTGCATTAACAGGAAGTTGCCCGGGTCTTCTTCAAGGCCGACCTTGTTGGAAACACGCGCCGCCATAGGGACAGCCGAAACACCGGCGGAGCCGATGAGGGGATTGATTTTCTCTTTAAGAAAGAGGTTCATAATCTTTGCGACAATGACGCCCGTGGCAGTCGCGATTATAAAAGCGATAAGCCCCATTACTACAAT
>JAIRUC010000240.1 GCA_031254615.1 Treponema sp.
AATGGCTTTCGAACGGCTTGCCGTCCACATACGCCGTCCCGAAAAATATCACCAACGGGCTTCCCGCAGTCACGAGCGTCCCCAGAATCAAAGCGATCACCGCGCTTTTGCGCTTAAAAATCTTTTTATACTCAAAACCCACCAAATCCCAAAAGATCCGCATTTTTATTCCTCCTCCCGGATTGTAAAAACAGGCGGCTTGCCTTCAGGCGAGCGGCCGGTCTTTTCCGCTTCGCTGAAGTGATAATGAATACATCCATCAGGCCGTTCTGACGCGGGTTTCGTTTTTTATCGCTTATTTATTATTGATCCTAAGCGTAAGGAAAGCCGACTGAAAACAGCTGCATTTTATACATTCCTACACTCACCATAAATCAGAGTGTAGTAAATGCAGGAGCGCAGTAAAAATTAGTCGGCTTTACAAATGGGATATTATAGGCTTCTGGCCTTTTTGGATGTCAATCAACATTTCCAAATAAATTCTGTGCTATTTCATGTATACGTTCATCTGAGGGCCATTCGCCGTCGCCGTATAATACAAGCTCGTTCTGCGCTATATTTAAAATACGGTCAAATATTTCCTGTGCAATACCTCCGTCCTGCGTAAATTCCATAATGCCATCCGTTGAAGCCGCATCTACAATATCGTATACAAGACTGTTGGGGCTTTGGGTTCGATTATTCACCGCGCTTTCAATTTCTTCCATAGGAGGCGCAAATGATATTGATGATGTTATTAAATTTGTAATCGCACCGCCAACGCCTTGTTCCATATCTAATCTATACGCTTCATTCAATACGGTTAATGCCTCATGCAAGTCTTGTTCGGTTATAATAATACCACTTGCCTGACGATTCATTATTTCGGGAACTAACACATTTGTTACCGGAATACTGCCGTTCTGCATGCTAATAATGTCCCTTACTTCTTCAAGAGAAGTTGCAATCACATAAGGGCTTTGCAGTTCTTCTTGATCAACGCGCGTGTCATTTGAAACCGGCGTTTCATTTAAAATTCCCGGCTCCTCCTGATAAACAGGTATATCATTAAAATCTCTTTCTTCTTGCACAATACCGACATTTTCGGGTAAACCCACTATGTTAGTATTTGCCGCAAAAACAAAGCACGTACCGACAGTAATAACTAATGCCAAACAGAAAACAACGAGACCTGCTTTTTTCTTTCTTGTGTTCATAATAGATGAAATTCTTTTTTTCATGCCTTTTTTCCCTCCATAAAAATTAGTGGATAAAGCGGTTATCTTCCTTGACTTAAACTTTGCTGCATTAATTATTGTTACGCTGTAATGCCGACGCGTTTCATCATCCGTGTTTTTTACGACCTCGGTATCGCAGGACATTTCACATAATACGGCAATCACCTTTCCGATTAGGTATACAACAGGATTAAACCAATGAATCGCCGTTGCCGCTAACACAAGATATTTGTACAGCAAATCTTTTCGCTTATAATGAATAAGCTCATGTTTTAGGATAAAACTGAGTTCATCTTGAGATAATTCTTTCTCCGGTATAAATATCCGGGGCTTGATAAGACCAATCATCAGAGGGCTGCTTATGGACGAGCATATATAAAGTTCAATCCATTTGTTGACCCTTATATCCGTTTTAATAATACGGAATAAAGCCAATGTCTTTTTATCCGTGATATTATTCGCCCATCGCTCCGTCATTTTTACAAAGCAATAATGCTTTAATAATTGGTAAGCAAGGAAAACGAATACTCCAGACAACCATATCGCAGTCGCAATTTGCCACCATACAATATTAAATATTATGGAAGATGACGCGGCATTATAAATCGGTATTACCATTGGTGTCCCATTCCCGATTTGTACAATAGGCGTTGTTACATCGCTTGGCATATCCATTTTAACGATTGCATTACTCAATTGTGGTCGAAAAGGGATAATAAGGCCAATGATAATAATCAACCATACATAATAGCGTCCTTTTTCTGAATAACGCTTTGCAAAAAGCGGCGTAACCGCCATATATATAAGCGCAAGCGCCGACATTGTAACGGAACAGGTCAATAACATAATTATAAAATTTTGCATACTAACCCCTCCGTGTTTTCGCCCATTGCAGCAATTCGTCAACATCATCATCAGTTAATGCTTTGTCGTTGTACAAGGTATTGACAAGGTTTAAGAATGAGTTGTCATGAAAGTGCTTTATAAAATTTTTCGTTTCATATTTTAGGTAATCATCTTTATTTATCAACGGAAAATAGGTACGTTCCTTGCCGTGTTTTTCGGAACGCAGAAAACCGCGTTCAACCAACCGGAGCATAAGGGAAATGACGGTCTGTATCTTCCATGTTTTATCTTTCCCTAACTGCTCCATGATAAGAGCTGTTGTCGCGGGCGGTTCATTCGCCCAAATAATTTTCATAACGTCAAACTCCGCGTCCGGTAGTTTCTTCATTTTTACCATATTATCACCCCATGTTAGACAGCCGCCTTTTATATATACTACGCCTGTCTAATATGAAAGTCAATAGGTTTCCAGAA
>JAIRUC010000101.1 GCA_031254615.1 Treponema sp.
CCTGTCAGTTTAATTCTTCAGGAGATGGAACAAAAAGCGCAAGCGGCACAAAACCTGAAACCGGAGATGACGACGGAGGAAATTATTGCGGCAAGGGATTGGGGGCCGTACCTGAAGGCGATGCGGGAGCAGATGCCGGAAATCGAAAGAAGGGAACGTGAAGGAAGAAGGAGGAGGGTATGAAAAAAGAAAAAAAACTATCTGCCGCGGTTAGCGGCTTCTGTTTTAAGATCGTTATGAACACTGTTACACAAAACTTTTACTTCATCTACAAAAGATTTCGGCACTCTTTTGTGCAGGGTGATTTCCGTTTCGGCTTTATCAATATTTTTGAGAAAATAAAACATCCAATCCGAACAAGAACGAGACTTATAAAAAAGACCTTCCAACGCTCTTTCTTCCCAGTTAATGTCTCTCTTTTTACACAATTCAAACGGTTTAAGAACCCGCTCATAAAAAGCCATGGTTCTGTTTTTGATCAAAAACCACATATCTCCCTTGGTCATACATCAGCATGGCATACAGTTCAAAAACCTGCAAGGAGGGGAGCATGAAAATAACAAACATAAAACCCGCCCCCGGAAAATTCGCAAACGGCTTTCAGTATTTTTGCCCGGACTGCGGAATGTTTTTCTCTATACAGGTAATGGACATAACCGACTCCGGCTGCATGGTGTCAATCTGTCCGCACTGCGGCGAAGACAGTTTGATCACCACTATTGATCAACTTCTTAGATGCTGCACCATGCACGGCACCGACCCGGTAAACTTCTACCACGCTTTCCCGCCGGATGAGCCTATACCTCACTCATGCACCAAAGCCACGCCAAAACAGGTTGAGTGGATTATCGGCTGCGTGTTGAACGACAAGCGAGAGAAACTCCCTATCACCGTGAAATCTCTGGCCGCCGAGTTGGGATACAAAGAAGAAACCATCAGAAAAGTTTTTGAAGAATTGCACATAACAGAAACAGGAGGAAATTTATGAAACACATTTATTTGTGCGGCCCGGTTACCGGGCAAAAACGGCAGGAAGCAGCCAACCACTTCGCCGCAGTTGAAAAAAAGATACGTGACGGCGTAAGCGAGCCGGTATTCACGTCAAACCCCATGCGGTTCTGCCCGCCCGAGCTTGACTGGTACGGGGCGATGAAAACCTGCGTCGGCGAAATGGTCAGGTGCCACGGCATAGCGCTCTTGCAAGGCTGGCAGCGCTCAAAAGGCGCGACGCTCGAACTGAAACTGGCGCAAGATTTGCAAATACCTGTTGTCTACATCGAGCCGCCGCTTGATTACCTCGACTTGAGCGAGCTGTTTACCGCCGCGCCGGAAACGCTGCGGTATTACAACGCGCGCCTGACACAGTTCCACAACGAAGGCGTAGAAGAATCGTTAGCTGAAAACCGCGCGATAGTGGAACTTACACACCGTTATCTCGACCCGTACGGGTTTGAGTATATAGAAAATTCACAGGAGGGATGAAATGAGCACAGTAAAACAAACAAAGAAAAAGCCATGCGAAAACGAACCGGCGTTTATGACCGACACCCAAGGCCGACAGGTTCCGACGGGCATGGTAAAGGACATCGACAAACAAAGGGACGCGACAGTCCGCAGGATCGCCGCCAGAGCGGTGGAGATGAAGGGCGTACTGACCGAATTCAAAAACCAAATACGCGACGACATCTATTCGTTCGTGGAAAAATCCGCCGGCGAGTACGGCGTAAAGTTTGGCGGTAAAAAAGGCAACATTTCGCTTAACACCTATGACGGCCAATACCGACTGTTAGTTTCAATGAACGACAACATCACCTTTGACGAACGCTTACAGGTAGCCAAAGAGCTAATCGGCAAGTGTATCGAAAAATGGAGCGACGGCGCAAGGTCGGAGATTCGCGTTCTGGTAAACGATGCCTTTCAGGTTGACAAGACGGGGAAAATCTCCACCGGCCGTGTTCTTGGCTTGCGCCGCTTGGACATACAGGACAAGGACTGGCAAAAAGCGATGGCGGCGATTACAGAAAGCGTGCAGATAACCGGAACAAAGCAGTATCTGCGTATTTATGAGCGCGACACCAACGGGGAATATCAGATGATCCCGCTGGATGTGGCGGCGCTGTAAGGGGGAAAGCAATGGATTACAAGAAATTTTATGTCGCCGTACGCCGTTACGCGAAAAGGAAAATCACCCGCGGCGATTTTCTGACCGATTGGAAGGACGCGCAGCGCAGTCAGGGCATAGGAATCGAAAAGCCGGAAACCGGCTGCGGAACAAAAGGAAGGGTAACAGCATGAGCAAACAACACGATTCCGGGGCAGCGCCCCTCGCGCTGGAAAGAGCAGTTGAACGTTGGGATTATGATAAGTCCGTCATAAAGATGAAGGAACTTAGCCTGCAATGGCAAAAAGCTACGGCGGGAGTAGCACGGGAACTATTTCTGGCAAGGGGACACTTGAAGAAATGCCAGCATCATGACCCGAGTGCTTCAAACTATAGCGAGTACACATGGAAAATTTATTGCGAAGAGATAGGGTTATCCTGCGAAATCGCCAACTACTGGATAAAGAAATTCATCCCCCGTGAAATTTCTGGTACTGGCAAAGATGTACTGCTAATCAAAGCGCCGGTAAAAGAGGAGGCTGTAGCAGACCGCGCCATTATGGAATCCCGCATCATAGAAACGTTACGCACCGGGAAACGTCCTATTGACTGGACGGACAAAGAAGAGGCGGAGCTTAAACGGCGGAAGGAAAACGCTCGGTTTTCAAAATTGGCCGAAGAATTAAATATGCCCGCGGTAGCAAGGACTAAAACTGATTATTTTGCCAACATATTGAAGCATTCAAAAGACATCGTCAATTTTAAACTGGCGGACCGTAATCAGATATTGGCGCAAGCGGCGATATTTGACCACATCGAAACTTACCTGAAAACATTTAACGACCCGGAGACAAAAGCGCAGGCCGCGTTCAACCTCGCGTTAAAAACACGGAACTACGCGAATGAAATTGCGGAAATGAATATTCAGTTAAGTGAGTCGCTGCCGGAAAAGGACGAGGGGCATGGCAGCTAACCCTTTCGTTTCAGGTTCAAAGATTACAAAAATGGCGGCGGTGTACAACGACTGGCTTCGCCGCGACGCGCTGGCGCCGCTCGCTATGGTCTATGAATCATTGTCGCGTGAACATGGCGTATCAGTTTCCTCAATAAAGCGTTATGTCAAATACATCAACAAAAACGGATTCCAGCCAAAACAGCACCAACCGCGGCCGCTCGCGGCATGGGACACGGAAGCCCTTGAATTCTTCAAGCGGCTCTACCTCATGATAAAGCGGGACGTGGGACGTTGCACCGTCCGTAACGCATACCAGCAGACGGTCATAGCGGCCGCCAAGAACGGGTGGAAGGTCGGCTCCGAACAGTCGGCCTATGTCCACGCACGGGAGATTCACGCGGCGTTAAAGTTATACGTCAACGGCGGAAACCGCGCGCTGGACAATCTGTTCTACATCGCAAGAGACCTTTCAAACCTGCGTCCGTTCCAGATAGTTGTCGGAGATCAGCACCGTTTTGACTTCTGGGTAAAAGACGACAACGGCGTTTACTTCCGCCCCGAATGTTACCTCTGGCTTGATATGCGCACCCGCCTGGTATACGGCATCGCTTTTGATAGAAGCTACAACACCCGCACCGTGTTACGCGCGTTAAAAATGGGCGTTGAACGCTTTGGCAAATTTGAAAACACTTACAACGACAACGGCACAAGCGAAAAGTCGGCGGTGGCGGATTATACCATCGAGCAGTTACAGCAGTACGGAATGAGGTTCTGCGATGAGGGCGAACTGTACCGCACCGAGACCGGCGCGTATGTGGTGGAAGGAGCTGACGGCAAAATGATCGCCGTAGCGAAATCGCGTGCGGAGTGGAAAAAACAAAACCGCCGCATTTTCGCTAACGTCAAAAACGCGAAGACAAAACCAATTGAGCGATTCTTTTCCACGCTTGAACAACTTCTTGCCGACCAATGCCTGCCCGGATATGTGGCGGAGATAAACCGCAGCGCCGCGGAAGAAGAAGAATCGAGCCGCCGTTTGGAATGGCAGAAGAAAAGCGGGTATATTCTCACCCTTGAAGAATTTGCCCGTCAGGTTGTCATGGCGATTGATTGTTACGAACACCGCGTCCACGGAACGTTAAAACACAGCCCGCAAGAAGACCTTAATCACGCGATTGAAAAAGAAGGCTGGCAGCCGGCGCTCATCGAGAAGCAGGATTTATACTATCTGTTTTTAGAACGCGCCTACGCTACGGTCAGAGGCGACAGGGTTACACTGAACAACAAGCAGTACATCGGCCCGAACCTGACACAGGATATGGTCAGGAAAAACCGGGGCAACCTTACCGGGCTAAACCGCCAAAAAGTTGAACTGCGCTACGATCCCGATAATCCCGACACCGGCGTCTGGGCTATTGACCCCAGAACGAACGAGGCAATATTCCTTACGCCCGTTACGCCAATTTCCATGCTTGATGACGCCGCCGCTTCCGAAGCCCTTGAATGGAAAAAGCGGAACATGAAAGTAGTGAAAGAAACGTACCATTCCATAACAGCGCAAGCGCCGCTTCTTTTTGATCCTGAAAAGTTCAAAGAACTGGACGAATCTCGCGCGGCTGCGCTCGCTTCCAACAACGGCGCCGATGCGCCGCCAGCCGCCGGAAGTGCGCCGTCGCCGGAAAAACCCGCAATATCAGATGACGAGTTCCGTTCCATGGTCGCCGCCAAGATCGCAGTTGAACCAAACATCCGTGAGAGGGCGAAGCTCGTATATCTGTCGCCAAGAGACCGTTACGAAGCGTTGCTTTCCGTAATCGCAAAGAAAGAGAAAATTTCAGCCGCGGACATTGCGTTCATGGCGGACTTTGAAGCAAACATGACTGACGAACAAGCTGCGTATTTTGCCAGCGTAGTCAGCATGAACAAATTTTAAGGAGTTTTATTATGAGTTTAAGAACAGTTATTACAGCTAACAAGCTTACGCTTGGATCCGCCGCGCGGATTCTTGAGCTGGACAAAAGCACGATTTCAAAAATATGCTCCCAGACCTATCCGAACTGGGAGCAAAAGGAGGAACAATGTATCCAAGATTTGGCAAAAAAAGGATACACCAAAATAGTACCAGACCAATTCAACGTAGACACGGACGTAGTAGTACCCACCCGCTCCGTTGACGCTTTTGTTTCACTCGCTGACGATCTTTCAGACCCGGAAGGTTCAGCTTGTTCTTCTTTGGGCATGGTAATAGGCGTTGCCGAACGCGGCAAAACCCATTCCGCCCGCTGGTATGTGGAAACCCACCCGGACGCCTGTTATGTGCTATTTATTGAAGGTTCCACCCGTGTCAGCCTGCTTCGTGACATCTGCGAAGCCCTGTCCGGCATCCGCCCCATAACCTTCGGCGCCTGCCTGTCCAGCATCCACGAGGCGTGCAGCCGTCGCCGGCGGCTCATTATCATTGACGAAGCCGACAAACTTCCGGTCTCCTTCCTTGAACTGATACGCGGAATTAACGAACGCTGCGCCGTGCCGATCCTCCTCACCGGTGAAGAGGGCTTGAAAGCAAAAGTTGACAAAGTTCCGCGCCTCCGCTCCCGCATCCGCAAGCCCGTTGTTTTGTACGAGCAAATAAATTTCGTTGATGTCGCCGCCTTCTACGCCAACGCCTGCGGCATCGACATCGATCGCCACATCGCCGAAACTCTGGCCAAACGCTGCCGCGGCGCATGGCGCTCACTTGTCAACGACGCCCTTGCTCTCGCCCGCATAGGCCGCGCTTCCGGCATCGCCACGGTTACGCCAGAGATGATTGAGAAATTGGGTGAGGTGGGCAAATGAAAGCATTAGCAATGAGAGACATTAAATTCAGAGGAAAACAAAAAGACGACGGTGAGTGGGTATATGGCGGCTTTACTTTGGATGCAATCAATAATCCAAGAATAATAGAGAATGTCGGTGGTTTAAATTTCCCTGAAGTTATCCCCGAAACCGTAGGACAGTACGCGGGCTTAAAAGACAAAAACGGAGTAAAGATTTTTGAGGGGGATATTGTACAAGTAAAGGATAAAAACGGCGAAATATTTAAGTGCGGGAAAGTGTTTTTTGAAAATGCGTCTTTTGGAATAGGTGAGCATTGCCCTTGTCTTTCGATTGATACTGAAGAGGAATATTTTACGGCTAAAGTCATTGGCAACATTCACGACAACCCGGAACTCTTGGAGATGAAAAATGACTGAAGCCCAGAAAAAGAAAATGATAAAACTCATCCACACCCAAAAGACCCGCGCTGAAATCGACGATGAAACCTACTGCTGTATTCTCATGGGCGCGGCCAATGTTCAATCTTCGTTACAGTTACAGACCATAACCCAATTCTCCGCAGTCATAACAGCTCTTAACAATCTTCTCACAGCACAGGGGAAAACACCTTTGCACGGACCAACTCAATTTGTCCCTCGCGATGTTTATCCTCTTATAAAAAGAGCCAAGCGTATCTTTGGCGACAATGCGGAAATTCGGCTTGGCGGCTTCATTCAAAAGCTTGGAAAAAATTCGGCCAACGATCTTTCTCCATGGGAAATAAGAAAATGCCATGCTTTTTTAACCCGCATTGAACAGCAGGAGAGAGTTTAATTATGCGGCGCGGTGAATTGTTTGATCTGACAGAGTTACGTGTTCCCCTTTCTCTTGATCAGAAAGAAACATCACTGCGCCGTATAGTTGACGCCGCGCGCCTCGGAGCCGCATATACATACACCGTAAAGGAAGCCGCCGGCATTTTGGCCGTGTCCCGCGATGTAATGGATTATTTGATTCACACCTACCGCTTGGACGCTCTCTCCATTGGAGTAATCTATCGAATCCCTTGGTATTCCTTAGCCGAGTACATCCTTGAATCCGGCGATGACATTGATGAGGTTTATGATGAATATATTTCGTCTCGACTTAGAACAACTTGATCTGGACGAAGCAAAAAAAGCTTTGTCCGCATACCCAATTGAACGCTTGCCCGGCGTCCCGCCCTTTTTATCTAAAAAAGAATGCGCCGCTATTATTGGCGTTTCAATGAAAGTAATCAATCATCTAACCGAATCAGGCCAGCTCCCTCTTATTGAAATCCCCGGCGACTCTTCGTCATACCAAGACCTGTTCGGCGACGTGGTAGAACCATCGCGTGAAAAATGTATCCTCCGTGCTGATGTTATTGATTTTATGGAAAAAGCCCTTCTCTGTAATAAACCCGTTTTAGACCCAGAACTGGATCACTAAGGCTCGCTAAGGTTCGCTAAGGTTCGGAAAAAATGTCAAAATTGGTTATAAAGTCAGTTCATTTTTGACTGGAATTGACACTATTGCCGATTGTACCAAGGCTATACAGCTTGATCCGAATTTGGCGGTGGCATACAACAACCGTGGCCGCGCGTACAATGACATAGGTGACTATGACCGTGCCATTGCCGATTGTACCGAGGCTATACGGCTTAATCCGAATGATGCAAATGCATACGGCAACCGCGGCTTTGCGTATAATAAAAAGAAAGATTATGGCCGCGCCATTGCCGATTATACTCAGGCACTGCGGCTTACTCCGAACAACGCAATAGCATACAGCAACCGCGGTGATGCATATTGTAATAAAGGTGATCGTAATCGCGCCATTGCCGATTACACTGAGGCGTTGCGGCTTGATCCAAACTTTGCAACGGCATATAACAATCGCGGCATTGCATACAGCGAAGGAGGCGATTACGATCGCGCTATTGCCGATTACACCGAGGCGATACGGCTTGAACCAACCGCTAACATATATAACAATCGTGGCAGTGTATACAGGGACAAAGGTGACTACGACCGTGCCATTGCCGATCATACCAGCGCGATACAGCTTGATCCGAATGACATAAACGCATACTGCGGCCGCGGCTACGCATATTCTTTTAAATACGAATATGATCGCGTCGTTGCTGATTACACCGAGGCAATACGACTTGAGCCGAATAACGCAGGCATATACAATGACCGCGGCGCTGCATACGCAATGAAAGGCGATTATGACCATGCCATTGCTGATCATACCGAGGCTATACGGCTTAATCCGAATAATGTACTCGCATACATCAGCCGTGGCAATGCATATAGTGACAAAGGCGATTATGACCGTGCCATTGCCGACCATACTGAGGCAATTCGTCTTGATCCAAATGACGCAAACGCATATAACAACCGTGGCTACATATACAGAAAAAAACGCGACTATGACCGTGCCATTGCCGATTGTACCGAGGCGATACGTCTTGATTCTAGTGACGCAATAGCATACAACAACCGCGGCATAGCATACGCATTAAAAGGCGATTACGATCGCGCCATTGCCGATCATACCGAGGCAATACGGATTGATTCGAATGACGCAATAGCATACTGCAGCCGTGGGTACGCATACAACTTAAAAGGCGATTACCCACAGGCACGTGCTGACATAAACCATGCGTTACAGCTTGACCCGAATTACCAAATAGCAAAAAACCTTGATGCCGATCTTCGGCAGCGTGGATATTAGGGGAACTGAACGGAGTATATGTGACAAAAGTTATTATCGTTGTAAATAGTGCTTTTACTAATAGCAATTGTTTTTTCCCCCAATTTACCGTACCATTATTTATATGATTATTTATCATGGCAGTAATGAAGCAGTAGGGACCCCTAATCTTTCTCTATCCCGGAAGAATCTTGATTTTGGTCCCG
>JAIRUC010000014.1 GCA_031254615.1 Treponema sp.
AGGATATTCTTCGCGTCAAATTTGTATCTGATCACCGAAGACGATTTATCCTTCACCATCATTTCAAGATAAGTGACATCTCCGCGATCCTCGGCAGTCGGGCGGATAATTTCCACAGACAGGCGTTCTTTTTCAGGTAAATCAAGGTTGCCGTTTATATTTGGATAAAAAACGTATGATTTACGCGCGGAAAATTTCATGCGCAGCCTCCTTACGCCGTTACCGTGCGGTAATAAATTCCGGGGTTGTAAGTGCCGTCAACCTTGTAGTTGAAATTGAAAGGACACACGCCCTCGATCGGTTTGTCCGTCTGGAACGATTCGATGACGACCGGAAAGTATTCCCACGCTTCGACTTCACCTTCCGCGATGGTTTCCCTGCGCGAGAGCATGAAGTGGTGAGTCCCTGATTTCGCCGGCTCTTTGGTGACAAAATTGCCGTCGTCCGTGATGACGGCGTTGAACTCGTTGATCAGAAGCCGCTGTTCAAGGCTGTCAACGTCGACCTGCCCGTTGATGGCGCCGCTGCGGTCTTTGAACACCGAAGAGACAAACGCCCTTACGCCGTTTTCGACATCGGCTTGCGTGGTTACGTCAAACACCTGCCCCTGTGCGCTCGCGCTGACATCCGTTGTAAACGACACTTTGTTAAGAGTCATCGGGATAAGGCTGTCACCTTCCGCTATAGGCTGGTCTTTTTTCGCGAAATAAAAATCGCCGGCTTTAAGGGCGCGGCCATGTTCCTTGGACGGATCGGCTTCCGGCAAACCGCTGCTATCCGCGGCGCGGCTTTGTATCTTATACCAGCCGTCTTGCGGAACCGTAACGCCAGTGCCTCCAACAAGCGCCTGGCCGAATTTTACTCCATACAAAAATCCGTCTTTTCCTGTTACTTTCATGTTTACTCCTCCGGGTCTTGCCCGATTATATTCGCCGGATACGCGACTGTTATCTGCCATAACTCAACGTAACGTACCGGCATAGATGAATCTTCTTCATTAGGATACTCGAACCTTCCCGGCTGCAGCCGTCGCCAGTGCGCCGAGATTTTATAATCTTTGCCGGCGGTTACTGTTAGCGGCATATTTTTCTCGTTAAACGGCAGCAGTTTCCGCGCCGCGGTTATGGTGTCGTTAACCCACATGCTGTGAGTCCCGTCGCTTCGGAACTCCGCATTAAAGATGATCCGCTCCCATCCGCCGTTTCCTGCTTCCGGGTTTTGCCGGTCAATGCCGGCAAGTTCAAGACCCGCGAAATACAGATCAATCCGCGGGCGGCTTGCGGACACCTGCTGCGGCGCAAGGACGGCTTCAATTTCAAGCGCGCGTATACTTTCCAGCAGAGCGGTTATTATTTTTTCCATAAGAGTTAATTCCTCCCCTTGAGCGCGTTTGTCACTCCTTCCTGTACCAGTTTCATAAGATATTCTTCGTCCTTCTCGTCAACAAACAAAAACGGCCGCGCCGGAATTTTTACCGAACGGCTGATGATAAACAACGCGAACTCCTCACCTTGCTTTCCGGTTTTACCGCTCTTGAGCGTTTTACCTTTTTTGTATGCGAAGAAAATTTTGCCCGCGCTGAAAAAGCCGTAGCCGTCGGATTTCATGGCAGCGATAAGCGAGCGTGGCGTCCATGCGTTGTATGAGCGCATTTTCTCTCTGGTTTTCGCGCTTGCCGGAACAAACAATGCCTTGGCGCTTTTGGGCGTTATAGTCCCGCCTTCCTGCTGGATTCTCGCGTATTGCAAATTGGTCGAGGCGTCAGCCCACAAATCGCCGGAGTGCGGCGCGATGCTTTGCATAAGCTCGCCGCGGTCGCGCAGGGTTTTACCGCCCTGTTTGACTTCCTGCGTTAACGGCGCGTTCGCCGGCATGATGCCAGAATTGATTTTTTTATTTGCGCTGCTTTGCAGGTACATCGCCGCTTTTTTCATTGTGCCAGCAAGCCCCGCCCCGATCAGTTTCGCGTAATCGGGCGGGCGGCGTACGACTTTAACCCCCATACGCGGGCGGCTCCGGCGCAGACATTGTTCCGGCGGCAGGTCCCAGTCCTTCGTCGTACTTTGTGCTGATACCGCCGAAATATGTTTCGATCAAATCTGCCGCGTCTTGCTCTTTGGCCTTGGCTCGGCTTTCATTGCCGATGTATGAAAACAATTCGTATACGGCGCGTTTTAAAACGATGTCACGGATCACCTGATCTTTTTCGTCGTAGGCGTTCCCTGTTGACATAACCTTGCCGTAAACCCAGATGACCGCTTTGTGTATCGCCCTCTCCGCGACTTTCTCATCCGCGAATGACGCCGTCCTGTAATCGTCAGGATTTATTTCTTTTTTAAGGTCATTTACCGTTATAATTGTTTCTGGCATAGCAATAAAAACTCCGTTAAAAAAATAACCGCCGAGCATATCGCCCGGCGGTAAAAACTACGCCGCGAATTTCGCGAAGGCAATTCCCTTGCGGTTAATCAGCGGGAAGGGCTTGCTCTTTACAAAGAGATCCTCGCCCCGCTGGTCCGTCCGCACCTTGGTGAAGGCGTAGAACGGAACCGCCTGGTTCATTACCACATCGTCAAGCTTCAGGTACACCAGTTTCTGCCCCGCGTTGGCAGCCCGGGCCATCAGCTCCAGCGGTTCAACCATCGACTTCCTTGTCTGGCTGCCGTTCTCGTCAATGTCAAACCATGTGTCGTTGTCCAGCAGGATGTCAAATCCGGCGATGCTGATTTTTCCCGGCCCCGGAACTACGGTATACAGTTTCTGGTTTGCCGCCGCGCTGTTGATCGCGGTGAACACGTCCGTTGAAGCGACAAACTCAATTGGGCCGCCTATCGCGTTGTCGCGGATTACCGTGGTGAGTTTATTCAGGATTTCGATGGCCTTGGCGATGGTCAGCCCCGTCAAGCCGTCGGGAAGGGATATCCCATGGACGTCCCCGTACCCCACCTCGTAGCGGCTCATTTTGGTTCCGGCCTGCATCATGTAGTCGATGGTTCCCCGGTGCGCCTGCGCGCATAACGCGCGGGTCGTCGCACGGACAACGCGCAGGTGTCCGCTGATTCGGTCATCGATCATCTGCTGCTTGCCCTGATCGCTCGCCCGCTCGTAATCATCAACCTCCACCGCGCTGAAGGTGTCGTCGATCTCGATTGGCATAGGCTCAATGATCTTGGCGGACATTCCGGTTTCCGGGCGCACGCCCAGCCCGCCGCGCTTGATCACTGGCACGTTGCCGTATTCCTGCTCAAGCTCCTGCACCATGATATGGGTGGAGTTCTTGAGCGGCCTGTTGGAAAAATAATTCATCGCGTTGGATTCTTCCGGGGCATTGGCGCCGATGACTCGCTCAATGTCGTCTGGTTTTATCATTACCGGCATGTTTTACCTCTTGTCGATTTTTGCCCAGGGCTGGATCGGGAAGATCGCTGGGCGTAGCTTTGCCGCCATTGCGGCTGTCGGAGCGACCGGGCTGGCTCCACTGGAATCCAACAGCCGTCCTTGTACTGCCATGCCGTGCCACATAACCATGACCTCGGCATTCTCGCCGTCCGAATCTTGAGTCAGCACCGCGACCGGCGTATCGGCTGCGGCAGCGGCGGAAAGCTTGCCGTCCGCATCCGCTTTCAGAATTGTCCCGGCTTTGTACTTTTTGGTTTTATCCGCAAGCAAGCCGGTGTCGATGATCGCCGGATGTCCGGGGTGTACCACCTCGGAATTTTTCTTGACCGGCACTTCTTTGTAATTTACTCCCATTGAGTAACCTCCTACATTTTTTTCGAGAGAGCGGCCCAGTCCACGGACTTACCGCCGCCGTCAGCGTTATCGCTGTAATTGATTCCCGACGTCCCGGTTTTTACCGGCTCCGGCCAGTTCCGAAGGATATCCCCCAGAACCCACAGGGCGTCCCGTTTTTCGGTTTTCCCGTTATCGGAAAAATCGAAAGTTCCCTCCGCCTCAATCTGGGCGGCAAGGGCGTTCGCTTTCGTGGCGACACCCGCCGGAAGTTTTCCCGCCGTGTCCCGCGTAAAACTTTCCAGCCGCTCGCGCCTCCGCTCCGCTTTGATTTCACCTAACTGCTTTTGCATGTCGGCGAATTCAGCGCTGCCCGCGGCGCTGTCAGTTTCCGGCTTCGGGTCAGCGGCCGGAGTTTCCCCTGCCGGCGGCGCGGCCTTCTGGCTCTCGGCCTGTTCCTGCAAGGCTTTGGTCTTCGCCTCAAGTTCCGCGATCTTCGCGTCCTTTTCGGCCATAGCCTTTTTTTCCTCTTCAGTCATTGAGCTTTCATCCTCCCTTTCCGGGATTGTCCCGGAAAATTGATATTTATCTTTTCCGGCGCCTTCGCCGAAATTGACCGCCACTTGCGCGAGTTCCGCTAACCCGGGAATCTTCGGCGGCACCGCGCCGAGAATCGCCAGATGATGCAGAACCCTTTTGCCGTCCGTCTCTCTGCGGGGCATGGAAATCGACCATCCGTCATACGCCCCGCTCTCGTACAGCTTGTCGGCCGCTTCTGAAAACATAACAGGCCCGACAAGCGCGTTGCCGTCTGTGGACGGCCAGCAGTCAAGTACGTCGCCGAACTTCGGCGCGCGGTCTGTCACGTCATGGCCGATGACAACAGGGCGTTTGCCGGCGATGGTTTGCGACAACTCTGTTATGTCCTGCCGGGTGATCTCGCTACCGTCCAGTCCCCATTTGCCCACGCGGGCAAGCTCCAGTATTCTTACTTTTCTCTGCGGCATGGTTTTTCCTCCTATTGGTTTTTCTCGAAAAACGCTTTTGCGAATCCGCGCGGAGTAATTGCGCGTAATGCCGCCCGGTCAAGTTTTAAATGTCTGTACTCTGGCGGGCATTTGGGAATAGAAAAATCTCTGGAATTAGTTCTGCCTGACGGGTTTCTGACAACCATGTCGTCAGGCCGTTTTTTTACCAAAGGGACAGGGTTGTTAAAATAACCCCAAATGTCGGTTCTCTTTACTATTTTCTCTCCAAACTGCCATTGTTCAAACGTAAAACAAGGCCTCCCAAGAAACTGCCGCAAATAGCCTGTCGGATTTTCAAGAGCCCAGAATTTCAGGCTGCCGTTTAACCGGCACTGCCAGATAATTTGCATAACGCGCTGTACGATTTCCATGCCCGCGGAAAAATCTCTTTTCCTGTGGGCGCCGTTTTTCGCAAGGCTGAATTCGGTGCATGGCGGAGCGGCGAGAATGCCGTACACGTTTTCCGGCGGCTCGTAAGAACGCACATCGTGATCGGGAAGTGTTATCAGTCGGACATCATACCCGGCGTTTTTGTACGGCTTTGACCATGAGCCGGTTCCTCCGCAAAGATCGAGTATTATTTTGCCGCCATTCTTCATGCCCTGATTTTCTCACGGCAGGCGCTTACAGAGCCGTTTCCAGCAATGGGGACAAATTAAAAAACAGCCCTCTGGCGAGCCGGTTTTGTGCAAAAGGTAAAATGAGACAGGGATACTGTGGAGGGGGTGTTGAATAGCGTTGAATTTTT
>JAIRUC010000132.1 GCA_031254615.1 Treponema sp.
AACATGGAATAGATCGTAACAACATGGCTTTCGTATTCAGGTTTAAGTCCGCCGTCAATATCGGCAAGGGCTTTCATAAACGGCTTGCCCCACGCGGTAATGTTAATCACTTTGGTAAAGTCCGCCAGCGTTTCTTCGGCAAGCCAGCCTGAGTTTATGAAGCGGCGTAAAAATTTGCTCGCCAAAGTCCGCTCATCGGCGGAGCGGCTTCCTGCGGCGCTTAGATGTTCCGGCTCCGCGGCGGCGCCAAAGTCCAGTTCCTGAACGCCCGGCTCCGCCTGAGAAAAATGTTCGCCGGGCGGCTGGGTTAATTCAACCGCTTTTTCGGGCTCGTCCTCTTCTTTCACACTGTCCCGGTGAAGGGCAAGATAGTTCATAAATTCCCGCACCACCAGTTCCCGCTCAAGCCCGTGGGTATTTTCCTGAAAAAGCCGGTAGTACAGCACCAAAAGAGCCGCGTAATGTTCCCGGTTTACACTTGCAAGATAAGAGAAAAAATTTTCAGGCAGTATCGCAAAAACGCCGGAGGACATTTTCTAACGGTAAGTAAAGGGTTATCCTTTGTCAAGGACAAAAAAGTACATTTTCTGAAATTTCCACCCCTCATTTTTACTGTTTTTTGCCGGTTTTGCACAATATTGCCGCCCGGCACAAACCCCTAAAGTTCGCTCAAAAACAAGCCGATACTATAACCACAGGGAGGGATTTCCTCTCAAATATCTGACGGTGCGCATAGGGGAAACCCTGACGTCCAGGCGCATCGTCTTTTTTTATGCCTGCCTCAACATTGTCGTTTTATCGTTTTGTCCAATGGAAACAGTCATTATTTCTGGGATTTGGAACGGGGAAATCCCCAGATTATTTACCGTTTCCCTTCGCCGGATATGACAGAAAAATATGCAACATTTGCTCCAAACCGTGATGCACTGATAAATGAGACAGTTACCGATGATTATATTGTTCTGACCAAAAAGCCGGATTATAAAAACGATCCGTCATGGCTGGATGATGCAAGCCGCCCTGAATTTATCAAAACAAATAAACTGCGTTTTTTGCGACCATACCAAGTCCGGGCGATTGAATCAATTCAAAGGGCGGTAAAAGAAGGGCGGGATCGCTTTCTGTTTGAAATGGCAACTGGAACCTGCAAGACTTTGGTTTCCGCCGCGATAATAAAATTATTCAGGCGGATCGGCAATGCACGGCGTATCCTCTTTCTGGTTGACCGCTTGGAACTTGAACGGCAGGCTCAAACAAATTTTGAGGATTACCTGAAAGGTGATTATATTTCCACTTATTAAAATTTCACGAAAAAAATATCAAGGGAAATGGCGGTTCGGTTTTTGATTCAATTAGCAAAAAAGATATTGAAGCCATTACAATCCCCCTCCCGCCTCTCAAAACCCAACACGCCATCGTTGCGGAGATTGAGGAGGAGCAAAAATTGGTTGACGGTTGTCGAGAACTGGTAGTATTATATGAAGAGAATGTTAGGCGGATTATCGAAAAAGCTTGGGGATGATATCAATCTGAGGGGTATATAAAGACTATGCGGTTGAAAAGCATTTCACTGGAAAACTGGAAGAATTTTCGTTCTTTGCAATGCGAGTTAAGTAATCGATTATTTATAATTGGCGCTAACGCATCAGGAAAATCAAATTTTCTTGATGCGCTTCGTTTTATGAGGGATATTGTAAAACACGGCGGCGGGTTGCAACATGCTGTTTCACAACGGGGGGGGATTTCAAAAATCCGATGCTTGTCAGCAAGAGAAAATCCACATGTTATACTAGAACTCGAATTTATTGATGATGATAATACATTATGGAAATATACATTATCATTAACCCAACAGACAAGGGGAAACCGAAATCCAATTATCCATAAGGAAATAATGTTAAAAAATGGGCAGACTTGTTTTGAGCGTCCTGATAGCAATGATAAACAGGATGAAGAACGGTTGACCCAAACCTATGTAGAGCAAATAACAACAAATAAGGATTTTAGAAAGATTGTAGATTTTCTTAATTTAATTCAATATATGCATCTGGTACCGCAGCTTTTGAAGTTTCCCGAGGCTTTTTCCGGGCCTGACTTACCAGAGGACCCATTTGGAAAAGGATTTTTAAGAACTGTTGCAAAAACAACACAGGAAACCCGTATATCCCGGCTTTCAAAAATACAAAAAATACTGCAAATAGCCGTTCCCCAATTGAAGGATTTAAAATATATCGATGATATTGGTCAACCACATCTTGAAGTAACTTACGAGCATTGGAGACCAAGGGGAGCTAAACAAACAGAAACACAGTTGTCTGATGGTACACTGCGGTTGATAGGCTTACTTTGGTCTTTAATCGGAGGCAGGGGAATTCTTTTGCTTGAAGAACCTGAATTATCTCTTCATGCTGCAATAGTCGAGTACCTGCCGGAATTATTCTATTCTGTTTTACGCTCAAAAAAGAGGCAAATTATTATTACCACCCATAGCGCGGAATTGTTATCACATAAGGGAATTTCGCTTTCTGAGATTCTTATGCTGAAAACAACAAGTGAAGGGACAGAAGCCAAGCTTGCAAAAGATTATAAAGAAATAGAAGCTCTTTTAAATAGTGGTTTAACACCGGCGGAAGCAGTTTTGCCATATACAAAGCCTGATATAAGGCAAGGATTATTATTTGAATGATTTATTGCACCTCGGTTTATGAAGATGAGATCACTCATCAGGTTATACTTAAAATTTATGAATTATCACAAGGATGTATTTCTGAAAGCAAAGCTATACATTGTAACGGAAAAGGAAAAATAAAAAAACAAATAAATGCATATAATAATGCCGCTCAATACGGGTATTATTTTGTAATCGCGGATCTTGATGATGATTATGAGTGCGCCGCATTATTAGTTAAAGATTGGCTGTCAAATACACGTTCCGATCAATTATCATTCAGAGTTGCAGTACATGAAATTGAGTCATGGCTGCTGGCTGACAGAGAAAACTTTGCTGCTTTTTTATCAATAAGTCAGGCTTTAATTCCATTAGAACCTGATAAGGAAAAAGATCCAAAAAATACTATTATATCATTGGCAAAAAAATCAAGAAAAAGAGAAATACGAGAAGCGATTGTTCCTGTTGATAGTTATGCGAGTATCGGACCTGGCTATAATTATCAGCTTAAAGATTTTATTCAAAACTTATGGAACATTGAGTCAGCCAGAAAAAACTCACCGAGTTTAAATAGCGCTATAGAGTCATTAGAAAAAATCGTATATAAATTTAGAAGCAGAACTCCATAACCAGCCAACAGCCAATTTGCCTTGTCACAAGTTGACATATTTACACAATAGCTTTCCTGACTGTTTATTAAAAAAAGAGATTGATACTAAATTACCAATCCTTCTAATTCTGCCTATATTTTCCCATAAACACCGC
>JAIRUC010000145.1 GCA_031254615.1 Treponema sp.
TCATGCCACCTTAAACCGCGAAACCTCCCTTGCCAAAAGATTGATGTTTTCCCTGTTCCTTACGCTTATTTCGTTAACCCGATTCACCGCCATATTGATCTGTTCCGCTCCGCTTGCCATCTCGTTGATTCCGCCGGTAAGCTCCTGTGTTGCCTGCTCAAGATTTTTGCTTTCATGTATCACTTCATTGCTGTCTTCAAACATTTCACGCGACACATCTCTAACCTGTTGGGTGATCTCGTTAAGCTGCGCTACAGCTTCCATGATCTGCTTGCTGCCTTCGTTCTGTTCTTTCATGGCGTTACGGATATTTATTTCATGATTCGACACGGTCTTTACGTCCGCATCAATGACCTGAAACCTGGTGAGGGTGTTGCCGGTGGATTTGGTAATTTTATCAATCGCTTCCTTTATATTTTTGAGTACCGCGCCTATTATTTTGGATTGTTCGCCGGAGTTTTCCGCGAGTTTGCGTATTTCGCCGGCGACAACAGCAAAACCTTTGCCGGATGTCCCCGCATGCGACGCTTCAATTGCGGCGTTCATAGAAAGCAGATTGGTTTGAGCGGCGATATCTTCCATCACCACGTTAATTTTTGTCAGTCCTTCAGAGTTACGCGCTATTTCATTAATATCAGAGGCCGCGTTCTCCAGACTGAGACGGCCTAGCCCGGAAGCGGAGGATAATTCGTTCACGCTTTCTGTGTTTTTTATAAGCGTCTGTGTTACCGACTGAATATTGGCAAGCAATTCCTCAATAGCCGAAGATGATTGTGTTACACTTGCGGACTGCTGTTCCACCTGCTCGTTGAGCCTGCCGATGTTATTTGTTATCTGTTCCATTGCGGCGTTGGTTTGAGCAACCGACGCACCTTGGTTAGTTACCCGGTTTTTAATGCTTTGAATGTTAGCTGTAATCTGATTGATCGCGGCGGCGGTTTCTGTCATATTGCCTGCCAGCTCATTGCCGGTGTCGGATAACTCTTCTGTATGTTTTTTTATAATGACAACAAGATTTTTAATCTTTGCCAGAGTCCGGTTAAAATACCGGGACATCTCGGTAATTTCATCGTTTCCGTTCTCGGGAATGGTATGGGTCAAATCTCCTTCGCCTTCGGAAATATCCTTCAGCGTGTTCGTTACTCTGACAATTGGATTGATAGTGCGCCTAAGGACAGTGTAGGTAATTACAGCCGCCGCCGCAATAGCGAGTGCCGCCAGAATAACAGTAAACCTTGTTATTGCGTTTACCTCCGCAAGCATATATTCTTCCGACGCCCCAATCATTATCGTCCATGTGGTGTCGGAATTGCCTATAGTAAAAGGAATTAAAACCATATTCAGATGAGTGTGGAGCAGGGGAGCCCAGTTTCGCAGAGTGAATTTCTCCCCGTCAAGAACAATTTGATTGATTTCAGCTTTACGCTCGCCGTATTGTATTTCTGTATCGATCAGCATTGTTCCTACCCGTTCATGTCTTGTACTCCCCATAATAAACCCGTTACCCGAATATATGCTCATCGCGGAAATTTCATCGTGATCTGAGTTAATTTTATCAACTTCAAGCTGGATTGCGTCGATTGTTATAAGACAGCCCAGTCCCCCAACCACTTCATTGTTACGCGAATTAATAATGGGAACCATCAATCTGGTTACAAACGTGTCCTTCCCGTTTACATTGCGCGGTACCGGATGATCCGCGCGGTCTTTATGCGCACTATGGCCGGTGATATGCGCCATTACATTTTCAACGTCACCGCTGGCGCGTCCTTCCATCCGGCCTGTTTCCTTGCTGTAGTTCATCGCATACTGCCCTGTGGGGCTTGAACCAATCCTGCCTATACTGCGTTCGTCCATGCCGTCAATGGCGTCAGGCTTCCAGATCGTATAAAGGGTAACCATGTTAGCCTCCGCTTCCAGTGCCGAGTACAGCATGTCGTCGTAACGGTTCCGCCGTTCTTGTGCCGGGATAGTTTCAAAATCACCCATTATTTTTGCCAGTGTATTCAGCACCCGAATATAACCGTCTTCGCGCCCCTTCCAGAATTCAACCTGCTGTCGCGCCAGATACTCAATCTTCTGTTTGTTAAGCTCCAGACTTATATCCGAAGCCTTACGCACAAGTATTGCGGCAACTCCAGCCACCACAACCAGCATAATAGCGATAGTCCAAATGCTCATTCTAACTCTGATCTTCATATAGTTCCTCCCCTCCGGCAATTTTCAAATAACATGCCGGGGTTTTTTATATACAAGAAATATTGATTATTTTTCATGAGAAGAAACTACCTAAATGAGGGAAATTTATGTCGCGGAATACACCCTTGTTAGTAATGAACAGTTAACAGTGAATAGTGAACAGTGAATAATGAGCAATGAGCAATTGTTGTTGGTAGTTGCATCATTATGGCGAATTGCTCGGTTTTTTGTTATCGATAACTATTAACTGTTCACTGTTCACTGTTAACTGTTAACTGAACTGTACACTGTTCACTGAAATATAGTATAATTTCCTCATGAAAATAAATAAAAAGTTAAAACTTTTACCATTAATCATAGGTTCACTATTATTAGCTTCACTTGTCCTTACCTGCGTATCTCTTTCCGGCGCGGACTTTGCGAATCTTGGCAAAGAGACGGACAAAGTTCCGCTTACAGGCAGGGCGATAACCGGGACTCTGCCTAACGGACTGCGCTATTTTATTATTGAAAACCAGCGGCCGGAAAATCGCGCGCATCTTGCGCTTGTCGTAAACGCGGGATCGGTTTTGGAAATAGAAGAGGAGAGGGGCTTTGCGCACTTTGTTGAGCATCTTGCTTTTAAAGGTACTTCGCGTTTTCCGGAGATGGAGTTAATCGAATACCTGCGCTCTTTGGGAATGCGTTTCGGCGCGGACGCCAACGCTTACACTTCGTATAACGAGACGGTTTATCACTTTGACGTGCCTGTCGAAAATAGTAACGGCGTTAAAACCATACCGGAAAAGGCGTTTGCAATTCTGGACGATTGGACTTACGGCGTAAGTTTTCTTCCAGAAGATGTAGCAAGCGAAAGCCTTGTCGTCCTTGAAGAATTCCGGACAAGGTTAGGCGCAATGGAAAGGGTGCGCAGGATAACCCTTCCGATTCTTTTTGAAGGTTCCGCTTACGCAAGCAGAGAAGTTATAGGCCTGCCGGAAATAATCGAAAACGCGGCGGCGCAGAAGGTTAGGGGTTTTTATGATCGCTGGTACACAGGCGATAATATGGCTCTTGTCTTTGTAGGTGATTTTGACGGCAAGGTTCTCGAAGCGGGTCTTTCTGAGCATTTCAATATGCCCGCCTCAGGTAAACCTGTAAACCGCCCCAAGCATGAACTTCCGCCGCCAAAAAACGGCAGTTTTCGTGTAGAAATTATAACAGACCCGGAACTTACTTCCGCAAGTTATATGATCTATTACAAGCAAAAACAGGGAGCGCAAAGAGGCACCATTGGCTATTACCGCGAAACGATAATCGACTATTTAATTGATACCATGCTGAATATGCGCTTTGAAGAAGCGTCCGACAATCCCGATTCTTCGGCGACAGGAGCGTGGGGTGGCATGTGGCGGTGGGCGGAAAATTCGCGCTTTTATTCAATGGGGACAGACCCAAAAACAGGCAGTGCGGACAAGGCGTTACGCGAACTTCTGCTGGAAAAAGAGTCAATGCGCCGTTACGGGTTTACGGAAAGCGAACTGGAACGGGCAAAGCTCGACCTTCTTTCGTATATGGAAAGGCAGTTGTCCGAAAAAGACACGCGGGATTCGCGTTCCTATATCAGAAATATTACTTCCCATTTTTTGTATGGGGAGGACATGGCGGATGTTGAATGGGAAATGGACGCTGTTCTTTCTATGCTCCCCGGAATCAGTTTGAAAGAAATTCAGGCGGCGGCGAAAAAATATTTTTCGTATAACGACTGTACTGTCTTTTTAATAGCCCCGCAGGCGGAAGCGGCGGCTCTTCCTTCAAAGGAGCGCATAAAGGCGATTTTTGCCGAAACCGAAAAAGCGGTAATTACGCCAAGGCAGTCCGAGTCCGTGTCGGATGAATTGCTGGACAATCTTCCGCAGAGCGGAACAGTAACAAATGAAGTTACGGACAGGGAAACGGGTGCCGTAATTCTTACTTTGAGCAACGGGGCGAAGATAATTCTGAAACAGACGCCGAACAAAAACAACGAGATCGTCATGTACGCAATGGCAAAGGGAGGAACAGTAAACGCTTCCGAGAACGAGTATCTTTCCGCCGGCCTTGCTTCGGAGATGATAGCCGCTTCCGGGCTTGGCCCTTATTCGCGAATAGAGCTGATCAACAAACTGGCAGGGAAACAGGTTTCAAACTCTTTCTGGACTTCAAGCTATTACCGCGGCTTTCAGGGTTCGTCCACAACAAAAGATATAAAAACGCTTTTTGAAATGGTACACCTGTTTTTTACCAAGCCCCATCTGGATGAAAGGGCGGTAGCCGCCATGATGGCTCAATACAAAACAAGCCTTGCCCATCAGGAAGATGATCCGCAAAAATATTTTTCGCGCGAGTTAAGCAAAATAATAAATAACAACCATCCGCGTTTTAAGCCGCTGGAACTTGCCGATATAGATAAGATTTCAACGGAACAGGCGCTTGCCTTTATCGACAGGTGCATCAATCCGGCCGATTATACTTTTGTCTTTACCGGAAATATTGATCTAAATGAAATGAAAAATTTTTCCGCAAGGTATATCGCTTCAATTCCAAACGCGCCGTCAATGAATACATGGCTTGATCCAAGAATAACGCGCCCTTCAAAACTTGAAAAAAATATTTACAAGGGAAAGGACGAGCGTTGTACTGTTTATCTGGGCTGGTTCGCTCCCGCACCTTCAGCTTTTGACGAAGGCAGGAATCAGACGGCGGCCGTTCTCTCCGAATACTTGGACATTCTTTTGACCGACGAAATCCGCGAAAAACTAAGCGGAGTCTATTCGATTTCCGCAGGGGCTTCGGTCTCAACAATACCTAAAGGCGAGTACAGAATCAGCGTTTATTTTCAATGCAGCCCGGCGCGTGTAAACGAGCTGGCCGCCGCTGTTAAAGAGCGCGTAACAGGAATTTACACAAAGCCGCTTAATCAGGACACTGTCAATAAATCGAAAGAAGCACTGCTTATGGAACACGAAAAATCGATACAGAGAAATCTGCACATCGCCCAAAGTTTTGCCAATTCGTCGGTACTTTACAACACGCCGTTGAACAGGCTCAACACAAGGCCGGCGGCGATAAGGGCTGTGCGTCCAGAAAACGTGCAATCCCTCTGCCGGGACATGACAGCCTCAGGCCCGGTGCAGGTGGTTTTGTACCCGGAGCGATAAGAAGAAGTTTTCGAGAAGACCTCACGCGTATTCCTTTGCGTCTTTGCGTGAGGTTCTTCTGAAAAAATGTTAATATTTAAATTCACTGCCGCCGATGAATTCGCGTAAGATACTTGTTCCGGGTACATATTGCGGCGAAATTGGCGTAAAGTTTTCCAGGAACGAAAGTAATCTTATAGCTTCGGCATATTCGTACATGCTTGGTTTTACGGCTCTTAACAGCGGATCGGCGTAGTATTTAAAGACCGAAAGCTCGTAATCAAGCGCGGAATTAAATGTGGCGTCGGCTGTGTCCTGAAACGGAAAAATATATTTGCGCTCGCCTGCCTGCACTTTGGGCCACATTTTTATAGTGCCTGCCGCCTGCATCCCCCTGAATTGGGAATCGCGTACCATGCGCCGCAAAAGCCTGTTGTCGCTGGTGGGGATACGGTTGTGATCGTCAAGATTAAGCTGGGTAAGGGCGGAAATGTAAACTTTGAATTTTGTGTCACGATCAATGCTGTAGGTAAGCGCGTCGTTAAGACCGTGTATGCCTTCAACAATCAGCACGTTCCTTTTGTCTAACCGGATTTTTTTGCCGCCTTCCTTTTTGCGTTCGCCGGATCTAAAGTCATAAACGGGCAGGGTAATTTCCTCTCCCCGGTACAGGGCTTGCAGCTGCTCGTTAAGGAAAGGCACGTCCAGCGCTTCAAGACATTCATAGTCGGGATCGCCGTTTTCATCTTTTGGCGTGCTTGCTGTCCCCCTGTAATAATCGTCAAGGCTGACGGCGATTGGTTTAAGACCCAGAACCATAAGCTCAATGGAAAGCCGTTTCGCGCTTGTGGTTTTTCCCGAGCTGGAGGGACCGGCTATTAGTATCATTTTAATCTTGTCGTGCTTGCTGTAAATCTGTTCCGCTATCTCCGCTATTTTCCGCGCCTGATGCGCCTCCGAAATTCTTATGTAATCCATAAATGTCCTGTCCGCGATTTTTGAATTTAATTCGCCGACAACGCGGATTCCGACAATGCGTCCCCATTTTTTATAATCGTGATAAACCTGAAAAAGATTCGGCTCGTCAACAAAGGGCGCGATTGTTTTTCCCTTGCCGATGCCCGGAAAACGCAGCAGAAAACCGTCCTGATACGGCAAAAGTTCAAAAGCAAAAAGCTGGCCGGTATGACCAAGAAGCGGCTGGATATAGATATCCATGTAACCAAGACATTCATTTACTTTGATACGGGAAGAACTGCGCTGTTCAAGAAGAAGAGCGGTATCCGCCTGATGATTATTTTTGAATAACTGTACGGCTTCTTCATAGGCGAGGTATTTAAAAGTTATCGGTAAATTTTCTTTTACCAGTTTTTTCATTTCTTCGGCAAGTTTTTCAACTTCCTCTTTGCCGCATTTTACTCCGTCGCTGAAGGTATAGTAATAACTGTTTCCCAGCGAGTGGCCGACATACACGCCGTGCTGGGGAAAAATATTTTTTGCCGCGATTGCAAGTACAAAGGAAAGCGTACGGCGGTAGATCATCGCCCCTTCCGGCGAATCTACAAGGATTGGCTCTACTACCGCATTGACAAGCAAAGACGTTCCAAGCGGACGGATTTCGTTGTTTACACGGATTGCCGCAATCTCTTGCGCGGGAATGCCGAAATGTTCGATAAGCGCCGAGGCGTTGGTACCGTAGGGACATTCAACTTTTTTGTTGTTAGGAAAAATAATCTGTATGTTGTTCATACAGATATTATATCACATTTATAATTCCAGTGCGATTCCTATTTTTGAATTAAATTCTTTTTCTGTTATTTTGTCTTTTAAGAACTCGGTAATGATAGAACGGATAACCGGGGAAAAGGCGTTCCAGTATTTTTCCGGCCATGCGCCCATTTCGGCGCGAAGATTCTTGTCTACACCAGAGCGCATCGTGCCGCGTGAAAAAGAGATAAATTGCTCTATCATGGAAGCCAGCATATCGCGGGGCAATTCATCAATTTCTGTTTGTGCAGGAGGCATCGGCTTTGCCAAAGGCTTCTTTGAAGAAGGTTTCTTTGACGGGGACTGTTTTGAAGAAGGTTTTTTTGATAAAATCTTTTTTGATGAAGGCTGTTTTGGCGCGGGTTTCTTTGGCTGGCTTTTCTTTGACGCTGACGATCTGTCCGGCAGCCATGCCTGGCAAAGTTCGTCTACTTGTTTGTCGGTAAGTTCCGGCGCGTTCTCCCTGATAATTCTTACTATCATTTCGCGGATTGATTTTCTCATGGTTTCAATGCCGCCGCCGACGCCTTTGTTGATCTGTTCTGTTATTTCGCTTGCCATCCGCCGCGGGTCAGGCGTGCTGCCTGTCGCGCTGAATATCGTTAAATCCCGCCGCCGCCGGACTATAGCCTGTGCAAGCACCTCTATAGAGGCTTCATTGCTGTGATTCAGGATATAATCCAGCGCTTTTACAAGTTCGGGATCTTTCATCTAAGATGAATTAGACTTTTTTTGTAATGTAATCGCTTTTCAGGCAGCGAGCGCAGACTTTAATTTTAAACGCTGTCCCGTCTACTTCGGTTTTTACCTTTACCAGATTGGGTTTCCACGTCCGGCGGGTACGGTTTTTGGCATGGCTTACTTTGTTGCCTGTTACTGTTTGTTTCCCGCAAATTTCACATGTCCGTGACATAATATCCTTCCTTAAAAAAGCCCCTTTCAGGCATATAGTGTCTGCCTTTTACGGCAAATACTAAAATACCAGAAAGGGAAAAAAATGTAAAGCCCTATTCTCCAACCCTTATTGAGTTAAACCAAGCCTCGTTATAGAGATCTAAAGCGACGCCCAAATCCTCTACCAGTTCTGTTTTTAGCAGGTCTTCTGCCATGTAAAACGAATCGCCGGTTTTTAACTGGCGGGCGGGAACATTTACAGTGGCCGGTAAACCAAAAGTATCGACAAATTCGGCATAAATTTCCGGTCTGTGGATAAAATTGATAAATTGATGGGCAAGCTCAATGTTCCTCGCTTCCTTTAAGATGCACATACTGTCAATATAAGACGGGCCGCCTTCCCTTGGAATAAAGAAAACCGTATCTTTTACCATTTGGGGGTTATCGATAATTTCTTCATAGACAGCTTCGGGAAAGGCGTGTACTACCCAAAAATCGCCGTTTGCGTAGCCTTTTGCGAAAGCTTCGGCGTCGAATTTGACAAGGTTAGGTTTCCATAAATTGTTGATAATGTCCATTGCGGCGGTAATGCGTTCGGGGTCGGTTGTGTTTACCGAATAACCTAAAGAAACAAGGGCGCCGCCGAAAACTTCGCGCATATCGTCAAGCATTGTCATGCGGCCGCGAAGATCCTGCCGGCTGAAAATAGACCAGCTTTCTTCATATTCGGGAACTCTGGCGGTATTGACTACTATACCGCCCGCTCCGTAATAATAGGGAACAGAATATTCCATGTTCGGATCATAGTTTGCCTTTTTCAAAAGATCCGGATCGATGTTTTTAAGGTTTGGTATTTTTGATTTATCAATTCTTTCCAGCATATCCTGCCTGATCATAATCGGCACAAAATCTTTTGAAGGGAACACAATATCATAACTGCCCCGTTTCGATTTGCTGGATTTTAGTTTGGCGAACATATCCTCGTTAGAGGCAAATTCGTCATAAATAATTCTGGCGTTAAATTCTTCTTCAAATTTTTCGATGAGAGAATCCGGTGTATAATACGTCCAATTGTATATATACAACTTTTGTTTTCCAAAAAAACTGCAAGAGACAACGGCGGGCATTATCAGCACCGCCAGTAACACAAGATAGGTGATTTTCCTTCTCAATTTTCTACTCCTTAATGTTTTACAGGAACTGATTTTTTGTTCCCGAATTTCCCTGACAATATAAATTGCCATGGAATCATTCTTCTATAACTTTTTACAAAAGGCTTTTCAAAAACTTCAGTTTTTGAAAAGCTACTTTAGATGTAAAGAAAAAACAGACTTTAGGCTGTTTTTTCAAGATCCATTTCAAAACTAACCGAGTTTTGAAATGGATCACTTGTCAATTCTTATTGAATTGAACCATGCTTCATTATAGAGTTCCAATTTATCGCCGATATCCTTCTTTACTTCTACATTGGCAAGATCCGCTTCGGAATACCAGGAGTCTCCGGTTTTATAATCACGGGCCGGGATATTTGCGGTTGCCGGAAAACCAAAAATGTCGGCAAACTCAGCGTAAATTTCCGGACGGTGAATAAAGTCTATGAACTTATGGGCAACGTCAATGTTTTTTGAGCCTTTTAAAATGCACATACTGTCAATGTATGACGGCCCTCCCTCTGCGGGAATAAAGAAAACCGTTTTTGCGATTAACTGTTGGTTATCCGCAATTTCCTCGAAAACTACCTCGGGATAACCCTGAACCACCCAAAAGTCGCCGTTGGCATAACCTTTTCCAAATGCTTCGGCGTCGAATTTAACAAGGTTTGGTTTCCATGAATTGTTAATCAGTTTCCTTGCTTCTTCAATTTTTGCGGGCTCTGTTGAATTTACCGAATAACCAAGATAGGCAAGGGCATCGCCCATTACTTCCCTCATGTCATCCAGCATTGTCATGCGCCCTTTTAAATCTTCCCTGCCGAAAATCGACCAGCTTTCTTCAAAGTCCGTTACATGGGTTGTGTTTACCGCAATACCCGCCGCTCCAAAATAATACGGAACGGAATAGTTCATGTCCGGATCATAGTCCGCCTGCCTTAGCACTGCCGGATCGATGTTTTTAAGATTGGGGATTTTTGTTCTGTCGATTTTTTCCAGCATATTCTGCTGAATCATGATCGAAACATAATCCGCCGACGGAAAAACAATGTCATAACCGCTGCCGCCCGCTTTGAGTTTCGCGAACATATCTTCGTTAGACGCAAACTCGTCGTAGATGACGCTGACATTGTATTCCTTCTCGAATTTCTCGATAACGGAATCCGGCGTGTAATAAGTCCAGTTGTAAATATACAACTTTTCTTTTTTTGCGCATCCGCCAAGCGTTACTGTGCAAAAAACCGCCAATGCAAATACCGCAAGCCCCGCACGCAGTCCCGCAGCAGCGTTTGCTGCCGGCTTGCCGTTTTGAACTGCGCCGGAAATGAGTATTTCCTCTGTTTTTTCTTTCATAGATTTTTTCCTCCTTAACTATGAATTTTTACTTAGCTGCTATAAATTTCAGGAATTTCCTGAGCATAACAGACAGAATGACTGTCCCCAGTATCATCACTACGGAAAGCGCGCTTATAAGAGGCGTAACGCCGCCCCTGCGCGTGATTGCCGAATAGATGAATACCGGAAGTGTAGAAGAGCCGGGCCCCGCTACAAAAAATGTGATAACAAAATCTTCCAAAGAAAGCGTAATCGCTGTTAAAAAACCGGAAACAATACCGGGCATACAAATCGGAAGCGTTATCTTAAAAAGCGTTTCCCTTTCTGTGGCTCCAAGATCGTGGGCGGCCTCAATTATTGAAAAATCAAATTCGTCAAGGCGCGCCATCACCATCAAAAACACAAAGGGAAGGTTAAATGTCGTGTGAGCGATAAAAATCGTAAACAGCCCAAGGGGGACTCCGATTCCCGCAAAAAAAATGGAAAGCGAGACGCCGATTATAATTTCCGGCAGAATCATCGGCAGGAAGGAAATTGTTTGAATATAACCGCGCATTTTGAATTTGTACCAGTTTATCCCGATAGCGCCGATTGTACCGATAACGGTTGCCGAAAACGCCGATGTTGTGGCAACTAAGATACTGTTTCTGAAAGCTCTCCACAGTTCCCGCGACTCAAGGAGGCGCTTGTACCAGCGCAGGGAAAATCCCGTCCAGTTCATGCTCGTCGAGCCGTTAAATGAATAGACAATAAGCACCAGCAGCGGCAAAAAAAGAAAAATAATTGTAATTATGAAAACAGTGTTGGAAAAGGAAAAACGGTTGCGATATGCGCGTTTCGCGTGCCTTGACGCTTCTCCGTGTGTTTTTTTGGATTTTAAGTTAAAAGCGCTTGAAATAATTGATTTGAAATTCAAACCGCGCCCCCGTTTTTTCCTTCTGCGCTTTTTGCTTCAATATTTCTGGAAGCGTCGCGTTTTTGGAGGTGCATCATTATAAGTACGCCAACTGTGGTGATAAGGGTAAGTACCATGGAAATTGCGGCAGCCCTTGGCCAGTTACGCGATTTTGAAAGCTGATCCGCGATAATATTCCCAAGCATATAGGAATCCATACCGCCGACCAAAAGCGGAACGGCGTAAGCGCCAAAAATAGGAATGAACGTGAACAGTATCGCCGTAAAAATTCCGCTGCGGATATTAGGAATCAGTATCTTGATAATAGAAACAAGCTTATTTGCGCCAAGATCGCGTGCCGCTTCAAGCAATGAAAAATCGAATTTATCTATTGTAGAAAACAGCGGCAGGATCGCATAGGGCAGGTACATATAAACAAGTACCAGTACGACAGTTTTTTGATTATACAGGAAGTTAATATAATCATCGATTAACCCTATGCGCAGCAGAAATTCATTCAGAAAACCGTTGTTGCCCAAAATATTCATCCACGCGAAAACCCTGATAAGAAAATTTGTCCAGAACGGAATGATAATAAGAACCATAAAAAGTGTTTGATGCTTGCTTCTTGCTATACAATAGCCGCACGGTAACGCTATAAAAATTGTAATTACCGTCGCGATTACAGAAGTTGTAATTGTACGAAGCGTTATATTGAGAAATACTTTGTCTCCAAGGTAACGGTAAGCATCCAGCGACAATTTCCATTCAACGCCGCCGTACAACCCTTTTTTAAGAAAACTGTAAATGACAATGATTATTATAGGAGCCAGAAAAAATAGACTGAACCACACTGCCATTGGAGAGGAATAAAGCGGGCCGTAATTTCTGTGAACGCCTTTGCGTTCAATGACGCCTTTGCGCTCAAGAACGCCTTTGCGTTCGGGAACGCTGCCGCGTTCCTTTGCCTGCGGCTTCAACTTTTTACCTCGACAATATAGCCGTCATCGGCGCTCCACGAAAGGTAAACAGTGTCCTTCCAGCGTATTGCCGGCCCGTCATCTGAATAATTCGCGTGCTGTTTGATAACCTTTATAAGCGTTTTATCCAAAATCTTTACATAGAATTTTGTCTGAAAGCCGGTATAAATCGGCTCATCAACTGTTCCGCTGAAAAGGTTAATGTCTTCGCGGTTTGTCGACGGCTTGTCCGTAGCGATAACGATTTTTTCGGGACGTATTGTAAAACTCACCTTTTGTCCCGGTTTTATATCATCAACAGTGGTTACTTTTATCCGTCCCAGTTCCGGAATATCAAGTTCCACCATATACTCAACCCATTGGCGGTTCATCTTTTCCACGCTGATTACGCTTGCGTCAAACAAATTGGTCTCGCCGATAAACCGCGCGACAAAATCCGCCGC
>JAIRUC010000159.1 GCA_031254615.1 Treponema sp.
AACGGCAAGCCCAAAAATGTGCGCGAAACGAGTCATGAATTTGTTTTTCATGCTAATTCTCCTTATCTGTCATGCTTAAATAAAAAAAGCCGGTGTCTCCGCATACGCAGAAATCCGGCGTTTTTCTTGATAAAAATGAAAAAAATATGCTGTAATATTGTTTATTTTAGAGCGAGCTACACACGGGGGGGGGGGGGGGTAAACGATTAATTTAGCGCCAAAACTACCAAAAACATCAAATTTTAGCCCATTAACGGACAAATCTTTGTAATTTAATGTATTGGCGGACATTACGCTCATAGTTGTATTTTATCCATATTCAGAGTTAATTGTCAAGAAGTATTTTTCTTTAATGTATACCTACAAACCCCCACAAATGAATTTGCTATTGACGACACGGCGGCAACAGAAAGCAAGGCAAGGGGGAAGAAAACAAGGGATTAAAAGGCGGCATTTCATGCTGAAAATTTGATTAATTTTGCGTTTTTAAGGCATTATGCATATATTTCCTCAACCCAATATTGAAAAATCCCGCATTTTAAGGTATTTTTACTACCATGAACAAAAAACTCTTTTTAATATTAGCGGCAGTGATTGCGTTGTCGCCGGCCTGTTCCGGTAAAAAAACCGGCGCGTCTTCGGAGTTTCGTTACGGCTTTACAACCGAACCTTCGACCCTTGACCCGCTCAACCCGGGAAATACGGCGGACGGCAGGAGCATACTCTTCAATGTTTTTGAGGGTCTTGTAAAGCCCGATACTACAGGAGAAATGAAACCCTGTGTAGCGGAAACATTGACAATCGAACAGGGCGGCCGTGTCTACAATTTTACGATTAGGGAAGGCGTGCGCTTTCACGACGGCTCTGTATTGACCGCCGGTGATGTCAAATTCAGCCTTGACGCCGCTATCGATGCGGGCTTTATCGGCCTTGACAGGATAGAAGACGTGTCCGTCACAGGCGAAAACCAGATCAGAGTAACGCTTAAAGAACCCGATCCGGAATTCCTGCCATATATGACAACCGGAATCGTTAAAGCGGGAAATACAGAGCGCGAAAAAAATATTATAGGGACAGGTCCGTTCTATATCGAAAGTTACACGATACAGCAGACTCTTGTATTAAAGAAGTTTGCCGACTACTGGCAGCCGGATTTGCCCCATCTGGAAAAAGTTACCATAGTCTTTTTCGCGAATTACGACGCGCTTATGGTGGCAATTCGCGGCGGCGGCATAAACGGAGCGAGCATAACCGGCCCTATGGCAGCTCAGCTTGATCACAGGAAAATCAATATTATTCACAGCTATTCGGCGGCAGTACAATTACTTGCGCTTAACAACGAGTGTCCCCCTCTTAACGATATTCGCGTAAGGCGCGCCCTTAATTACGGAATCGATGTTCAGGATATAATTGACACTGCTTTTTTCGGTGTCGGAGTCCCTTCCGGCAGTCCTATTATTCCGGGGTTATCTGCATATTATCAAAGTTCGCTTGAATACCCTTACGAGCCGGATACCGCAAAATCACTGCTTCCACAAGACGATTTTGAACTTGAAATAACCGTGCCTTCCAATTATTCAATGCACGTTGACACCGCGCAGGTAATCGCGAACCAGCTTTCAAAAATAGGCGTTACAGTAACAATAAAACTTGTTGACTGGGCGACATGGCTTTCCGACGTTTATTTCGGCAGGAACTACATGGGGACTATCATCTCTTTGGACAGTCCGATTGTTTCTCCAAAAAGTTTCCTTAATCGTTACTATTCAACTAACAGCAGTAATTTTATAAATTTTTCAAACTCAGATTTTGACAGAATTTATGATTCGATTCTTGTAGAAACCGATGAAACAAAACGTATCGGACTTTACAGGGACGCACAACGCGCCATTACGGAAAACGCGGCAAGCGTATTCATACAGGATATACTTTACTACAAAGCCATAGATCGTTCTTATGACGGGGTACTTGAATATCCTTTATATGTTATAGATTTTGCTTCTATTTACGAGATACCAAAAAATTGAATTACATAATAAGAAGAATTGTTATCGCGTTAATTACAATGTTTCTCGTTTCTTTGCTTTGTTTCCTTGTATTCAGCGTAATCAAAGGAGACGCGGCAAGCGTTTCGGGAGGCATATCAATTTCACCGGAACAATTGGCACAGTTACGCGAAGAGATGGGGCTTAACCGCAATGTTTTTTCGCGTTACTTTGACTGGCTTGTCAATTTCCTTTCCGGCAACCCGGGGAATTCCCTGCGTTACAGAGGGGAGGCGATTTCTGTAATGATAGCGCAGCGCATTCCTGTCAGCTTTTCGCTTGCACTGCTGTCGCTTTTTTTTGTCTTGCTGATTGCAGTCCCGTTTTCGCTTTTTACCGTAAGGCGGGAAGGCGACTTGCTTGACCGTATTGTAAATTTTTTCACTGCCGCAGGTATCAGTACGCCGGGATTTTTTCTTGGGCTTTTGTTTATTTTTATATTCGGTTTTATGTTTAACCTTTTTGTGCCGGGACAGTACATCGATTACAGAGAAAATTTTTCCGGCTTTTTAGGCTGTCTTTTTTTCCCCGCTTTGGCAATTGCCGTTCCAAATGCTGCTGTTATGACAAAATTCCTGCGCGGCTCGCTTTTTCAGGAACTGCACAGCGAATATGTGCGCACGGCTAAAAGTAAGGGAGCAGGCCGCCTGTATATACTTTACCGTCATGTGCTAAAAAACGCCGTTATCCCGACAATCACGGTCTTTGGCATGATAATCGCCGAAGTATTGTCGGGCAGTATCGTTATTGAGCAGGTTTTTTCGATACCCGGAATCGGCAGATTGCTTATAACGGCAATCACATCAAGAGATTACCCGTTGATTCAGGCATTGATGGTTTACATCGCGTTTGTAATAGTAGCGGCGAATACTGTCGCGGATATTTTAATAATGATAATCGACCCAAGAATCAGAATGGCAAAAAAGGATATTCAATGAAATTAAACTTTGAGCTAAGCTTTGAGCTAAAATTCGGCGCCGCCATAGGAATTGTCATTGTTGCCATGTCGCTTGTAAGTTTTTTCTGGACGCCGCATGATTACAACCAGATGGATCACAACAAGCGCTTTTTATCTCCGGGGACCGGCCATCTTTTGGGAACAGACAATTTTGGCAGAGATATTTTTTCACGAATCATGGCAGGCGGCAGAAACTCCCTGCTTCTTGCCGTGTGTACTGTCGCGGGAGCGGCGGCGGCAGGCAGCATACTTGGCCTGCTTGCCGGTTTTCTGGGCGGAATTGCGGGCGAAATAATTATGCGGATAATAGACACGATCAATTCCTTTCCGGGCATTGTTATTGCGCTTATGTTTGTTGCCATAATGGATAACGGCAAGACCAACGGTCAGTTTACGCTGTTTATCGCGCTTCTGATACTTTTTATTCCCAGTTTCACGCGCGTTATGCGAACAATTGCATTGCAGTATAAAGAGGCGGCATTTATTCAGGCGGAGCGCATTTTGGGGGCAGGTTTTTTTCGCGTAACTTTTATCCATATCCTGCCGAATGTTATTCCGTCACTGCTGTGCGCGTCGGTTATCGGGCTTTCCAACGCGATCCTTGCCGAGTCCGCCATGAGTTACCTTGGGATGGGCATTCAGCCTCCAAATCCTTCGTGGGGCAGGATGCTCTACGAATCGCAAGCATGGTTTTACAATGCCCCGTGGTGCGCCATAGCTCCCGGAATTTTTATTATGCTGACAGTTATTGCTTTTCACATGCTTGGCGAAGGCCTTAGGCGCAGGTTTGGGAGATAATATGGCGCATCTGCTTGAAGTACGCGGCCTTCAAATTGCACTCAAAAAAGGCGATAAAATCATAAATGCGGTAGACAATATCAATTTTTCAATTGATGAAGGTGAAATTGTCGGTCTTGCAGGAGAGACCGGCTGCGGCAAAACTCTCACTTCCCTGTCTATTATGGGACTGATGCCGCAAAAAGCGAAAATCTTAAGCGGCAAAATTATTTTTGATAACAGGCAGTTAACTTTGTTAAGCGAAAAAGACTACTGCGGGATTCGTGGGAATGAAATTTCGATGATTTTTCAGGAAGTCAGGCAGTCTCTGAATCCGCTGTTAAAGGTTGGCAGACAAATCAGGGAAGCGCTGGAACTTAACAACATTGCTGTCAGCGGAGGGCCGGTTAATTTAACGGACAGAAAAAACTATAAAAGACGCACAGTAGAGATGCTTTTTCGTCTTGGCTTTGAAGAGCCTAAAAAAATATACAACGCGTATCCGCACCAGCTTTCCGGTGGTATGTGCCAGCTTATAATGGCGGCCATTGCCGCAATTACCAATCCGCGCCTGTTGTTAGCTGACGAGCCTTCCAGCTCTCTTGACGCACAGACGCAGGAACGCATACTTTCAATGCTTGTGGAAATGAACCGTGAACATAAAACCGCTGTCCTGATCATATCACATGATCTTTCCATAATACGTTCGTTTTGCAGCCGCTTTCTTGTTATGTACGCGGGAAAAATTGTTGAAGAAGGCCGCTCCACTGCGCTCTACTCTCCCCTTCATCCGTACACTCAGGCGCTTATCGGGGCAATACCGGGCAAGGACAAGCGCGGCAGCGACCTTGCCAACATCCCCGGAAAAGTCCCCTCGGTAGAAGATAATTTTACAGGATGCCCTTTTGCGCCCCGCTGCAAAAAAGCGCAGGACATCTGCAATAAATCTTTTCCACCCGCGGTTGAAACAGACAGCGGAAAAGTTTACTGCTATTTTCCTGACACGGGGAGCAACAATGGATAATACAACCCTGCTTTCTGTCCGCGATGTCTCAAGCGCCTATGTCAGCCGGAACTTTGCGCTTTTTGGCAAAAAGCAGATAAAGCCCGTATTGGACCATATAAATCTTGAAATGCAAACAGGAGAAATTTTAGGGCTGACGGGAAAATCAGGCTGCGGAAAAACCACTCTTGCTAAATGTATTCTTGGCATTATTGATTATGAAGGGAAAATTTTAATTGACAACAAAGAATTGAAAAACAAATCTTCACAGGTACAAATGGTTTTTCAGGAGCCGGGCGCTTCGCTTAACCCCGTAAAAAAAATCGGCTGGCTAATGGAAGAACCCCTTGTAATTCACAAAATTGGGACGCCTGATGAACGTAAGCAAAAAATAGATGAAATGCTTGAGCGTGTAGGGCTTGACCCATCCTATAAAACGCGCCGCGTCAATGATCTCTCCGGCGGGCAAAAACAGAGGGTGTGTATCGGCCGCGCCCTGATCCTCTCCCCGCGCCTTTTAATCGCCGATGAGGCAATCAGTTCCCTTGACGTTTCCACAGGCGCGCAGATACTCAACATGTTCAGAGAATTACATTCCAACCTGGGCTTAAGCGTTCTTTTTATTTCTCATAACAAAAACGCGGTAGAATATCTTTGCGACAGGATTATTGAGATGAGAGAGGGGATATTTCACGCAAAGGCATGATACTGAGAAGACCTCACGCAAAGGCGCAAAGCCGCAAAGGACGCATCGAACCTTCGGTTCGCGAAATGCACGTAGTTTTCAAACTGCTCGTATCCCCCCCTTCATGCTTTTTCTTACATTCATAATTAAGAAAAAAAGTTGAAGAAGATACGATTACGAACGACAACTTTGCGTTCTTTGCGCCTTCGCGCCTTTGCGTTATGTCTTTTGAAAAAACTTCTTTTAATCAGCTTCGGCGATTTTTGGTTTGGCGTAATTTACTGTCAGTGTTCTGCCGCGGAATTTAAGGCCGTTTAAGGCTTCAATAATTTCGTCTGCCCTTGTGTCCCTTACCTGCACAAAAGAATAATTATCCAGAATACGGATTGAGCCGATGTCTTCTCTGGGCACTGATGTTTTGGAACAGATAAACGCTATTATTTCTCTTGGAAAAAGATGGCGGTTTTTTCCGATGCTGAAAAAAAGCCGCTTTGATTCTTCTTCGGAAAGATTAACCTCAACATCAGTTGAAGGGGTTTCTTCTTTAAAAGATTTTTTCTCGCGCAGGCTGCTCAAAGACGGAATTTCTTTGCGGTCATAATACATAAAAAGCCACGCGGCCGCCCACGAACGCCGGAAAAGATTTATTTCTTTTTTATAGAGTTTCCGGTACTCGCTTAAAAGCTCAAGATCGGCATCCGTGTGTACCTTTTCAAGAATCGCTTTAAGGTTTTTACTTGCCCTCGCTTTATCCAGCTTCATCGTTACCTTCTTTTCAGGCTTGGCCTTCTATTGTTTTTATTGTACCGTCAGCGTTATAAACAAGCTCCGTAACTTTAAG